>JAKBDW010000365.1:0-2925 GCA_021834245.1 Pseudomonadota bacterium | reverse complement strand
AGGCTGCTTATGCCCTGCTCGTGCTCGCCACCAGGGTCAAGAGCATAGATGCCAGCACCTGCATGGCTGTCAATCGCGCAAAAAGGGGAAGGTTTTGCGTGCAACCCGCCGAGTACCAGTGTCAACACGTAGTGCTTGAATACGTCGGCAATGTTGCCCGCGTGATAGCTGTGGCGGTAGTTCAAGGATCACTCGCGGCAACAGGGCACGCCGCGGTTCACCGCCGCGAAACACGCGCATAGTTGTCCTGCGGCGTCAAAAATCACTGGATTTTCCGGCCTTGCCGCGCACCTGGTCAGCGGGGTACTTGCGCTCGTTAATCTCGATCTTGCGCCAGGCGGCGTTGATCAAATCGACGCCGAGACGATCCGATAAGCGCACCAAATAGATGAAAACATCCGCGAGTTCCTGCTCAACGGCCGCCAACTTTTCCTTCGGCAGCTGCAGGCTCTGCTTCTCGGTGAGCCACTGGAAATGCTCGACCAGCTCCGCTGCCTCCACAATCAGTGCCATGGACAGGTTCTTGGGGGAGTGAAACTGCTCCCAGTCGCGGGCGGCGGCAAATTCACGCAGGCGCCGGATCAACCGGTCCAGCGCATTTGTGTCGGGTTGTAACTCTTCGGATATGGGATTCATGCGGGATTTAACTCTCTTTCGGCGCGGCGGATACCGCCCCGTCCGTCGACCTGCCTGCCCTGATACATGGCAGAGTCAACGCAGCGCAGCACGCTCTCAAGGTCACGTCCATGGGCCGGAGCGATGCCCATACCGATTGACACGCTGAGGGCGATGTTTTCCGCCTGCGACCACTGTCCCACCGCAGCCTGCAAGCGCTGGGCAACCATTCCAGCCTGCTCGATATCGGTATCCGGCATGATGATTACGAATTCATCACCGCCGAAACGGGCGGCGACGTCCGAATCGCGCACTGTACCACTAATAATCTGCCCGATTTCCTTGAGCACATGATCCCCTACGTGGTGGCCCAGGACATCGTTGATCGCCTTGAACCGGTCCAGGTCTGCGAACAAGACTGCAACCGTATGATCATTCTTGTCGAGCGCATGAAACATGCTCTCGGATCTTTCGCGCAATCCGCGGCGGTTCAGCAAGCCGGTGAGCAGATCAAGGTTGCTTTCGACCTCCAGCTGCTCGCGCGTCTTTTCAATGTTCGCCATGAGCGAATACGCGTAGAGAATGATTATGCCGAAGAACGCCAGAAAGAACAGGGTCGCTGCAGACAACGCATGCAGATACGACGAGAAGCGCACGACAGTGATGATCGCAACCAGCGAGAAAGTTCCAATCAGTGTCTCCGCAAACAGGCGCATGCCATAACGCATCCCATTGCCGAGTATCACCATGATGTAGGCGAGGTACGCCGGAGACATGGGGCTGGAATCAGCCATGACTGAGAACGAGACCATCAGCAGGTCTGTCCACATCGCCAGCCGCCAGCGAACTGCAGAGCGCATGTGGCGGCGTGCGTGCAGAAGATAGGCGGTAATGACAACAAAATACAAAACGCCCACAATCTCCACTGCGATCATGCCCGGCCAAGCGCGTGCAACCGGCGTACCCAGATTGAAGTAGGCAAGGTAAAGCGCCCAGAAAAGGTAGCGCGTCAGAAACTGGGCGCGCTGGTCGTCCCACGTCGCTGACCGTAAACCGTCGTTCTTGCGGCGCCAAGCATGCCGCCGGTCAAGCCCGAATCGCCTGTCTGACGCGCGTCGAGTTTCGGTCATCCGTTCATCCCCCATTTGCCCACGCCCCGTCCTAGCAGGCGACAGGCGCAAACTGCCTAAGCACTACACCTCGCCAGTCACCAGACGCTTGCGTGCGCGCTGTATTGCGGCGCGTACTTGAACAGGCGCCGTGCCGCCGAAGTGGGCACGCGCTGACACAGAACCGGTCACAGTCAATATATCAAAAACATCTGGCCCGATATCGCGGCAAAAACCGCGCAGTTCCTCGAGGCTCATTTCCGCCAAATCCCTGCCGCTGTCCACGCCAAGGCGCACAGCTCTGCCTACAATCTCGTGAGCATCGCGAAAGGGCACTGCCTTGCGTACCAGATAGTCCGCCAGATCGGTGGCGGTGGAAAAGCCACGCTGTGCGGCCCGCAGCATATTGTCGCGCTTGACCTCAATGGACGGCACCAGGTCGCCGTAGGCGCGCAGACTGCCAAGCACCGTGTCCAGCGCATCAAACAGCGGCTCCTTGTCCTCCTGGTTGTCCTTATTATAAGCGAGTGGCTGTCCCTTCATCATGGTGAGCAGCGCCACTAGATCGCCTTGCACGCGGCCCGCCTTGCCACGCACGAGTTCAGGCACATCAGGATTCTTCTTCTGCGGCATGATTGATGAGCCGGTGCAAAACGCATCAGGCAATTCGACGAAACTGAACTGGCTCGACGACCACAAGATCAGCTCTTCTGAAAAGCGCGAGAGATGGACCATTAGCAAGGCCGCCGCGGACACAAATTCCACCGCAAAGTCCCGGTCTGAAACGGCATCCAGGGAATTCTCCGCGGGGCGCTCGAATCCCAGGGCACGTGCCGTGAACTCCCGGTCGATCGGATAGCTGGTGCCCGCCAGCGCCGCCGCACCGAGTGGCATGATGTTGACACGCCGGCGGCAATCCGCGAAACGCGCACGATCGCGCTGCAGCATCTCGAACCATGCCAACATATGGTGACCGAAGGTGACCGGCTGAGCCACCTGAAGGTGGGTAAAACCCGGCATAATTGTATCGGCCTCGCGCTCAGCGACCAGGAGAAGAGCCTGTTGCAGGCGCACAACGGCGCCATCGATTGCGTCGATGCCGTCACGCACATACAAACGCATGTCGGTGGCTACCTGATCGTTACGCGAACGGCCGGTATGCAATTTTTTGCCGGCCTCGCCAAAACGCGCGATGAACTGT
>JAKBDW010000524.1:0-2940 GCA_021834245.1 Pseudomonadota bacterium | reverse complement strand
AGCACAACTGGGTGTAGGTGTATTGGTCGGTCCGTTTAAGCCCTGGATTATGGTAAAACCTGACATTGAGCGCTACCGCAAGACTACCAAAGAACTGGGTGGCCAGACCGCTGCAGGTGACAAGGCGAATACACGCGTTGGCATGACGCTCGGCCTTTTTTGTCTTGAAGATGGCGATCGTGCACGCACGATCGCCAAAACCAACATTACCTGGTTCTACCGGGAACTGCTCAAGCGCACCGCCCCGATCCTCGAGAAGCTTTATGCGAGCTACGAGTACTATCGACGCTTCGGCAGCATGAAATTTCTACTTGAAAAGGCGGCTAACCTGACAATGCTTGAGGCTGCCGGCATGGTTGTAGCCGGCGATCCGGATCACTGCATACGCAAACTCGAGCGGTATCGCGCGGCGGGCGTTGATCACCTATTATGTGCCATCGGTGCCGGCGGAAGTTCGTCCCAAGACGTTATAGAATCCATCCTAACGATTGACAAACACATCATTCCGCATTTTCAGACATGAGAGTCCTCATAACCGGCAGTACTTCACACCTGGCACGCATCCTGATTCCGCTCCTGCTCAGCGACCCGGCAGTTGACGAAATAATCGGCGTCGACTGGCGCGAGAGTGGGCAGTCCCTGCCCAGATTCACCGAGGTATTGATGGACGATCGCTCGCCGCAGCTCGCCCGCGTCATGACTAACATCGACGCCGTCGTCCATTTGGCCTTTGTCGTCATGCGTCAGGATCTGGGAGGGCAGCGCAATGACCGCGAACTCATGCGAGACATCAACGTGCGCGGCAGTCAGAATGTGTTCACAGTGGCCGCCCAGCGCGGAGTCAAACAGATCGTACACCTGTCAAGCGCTGCCGTTTACGCCTTACCAACGCACATGAAACGCGTGACTGAAACTCATGAACGCGCGGCACTGCCTGGCTTCGCCTACGGAGAGGACAAAATCGCGGTAGAGGACTGGCTCGATGGTTTTGAAGCCGAGCATCCTGATATACGCGTCGTGCGTTTGCGGCCACACATAATTCTTGGCCCCCAGTCGCAGCCCTTTCTGCGTGCGCTGCTGCGCTTTCCGTTCTATCCACTGCTTGCAGATCCGCAGCCCGTTGTGCAATGCGTCCACGAACAGGACGTCGCCGAAGCGGTACGCCTGGCGCTCCTTGGTGAAGCACGCGGCGCGTTCAATCTGGCCTGCTCTGACAGCGCATCCTTTCGTACGATGCAGCGCTACGCCCACTGGGTTGCGTTGCCCGTACCACGTCTGCTTACCACCAATCTATTCAAATTAGCCTGGCGCTGGTTCGGCCGGGGCACGGATCCGACATGGTTGGATGCAATCGGCTATTCGCTTGCCCTGGATTCCAAACGCGCGCGACTGGAACTCGGCTGGAAACCGACATACGAATCCTACAAGGCAGTGCTGGACGCGCGCTAAACAGCGTCAGAGACAGCTCATGTCGAATATCGTTCCATTCCGCAAGCGTTCGGCGAAAGAGAAGAACCGGGGCAAAACCCTGTGCGCGAACGATTTTCATCGATGGACAGTGGCAACGGAGAAGCGATTCGACGTCAAGCGTGGGAAACTTGTGACGGTGCTGCGCTGCGAGCGCTGCGGCAAGGAAAAGCTCGAGCTGCGCTAGGACGCGGACTGACTCTAAAGCCCAAGCGAAAACATTGCATCCAGGTCGTGACGCGAGTAGGCACGGAAGGCGATCAAGGTTTCGGTCCTAATGATGCCCTTCACCTTCAGCATCTTGTTAGTGACGAGATCTGCAAGATCGTCGTTATCCTTGACGCGCAACATTGCCACAAGGTCGTGCGGTCCGCTCACTGAATAGACTTCGGCTACCCCATCGATAGCGGAAAGCGCCTCCGCCACCGCGTTAATACCTTCTCTCTCCACCTGCAACAGGACAATCGCTGTGACCATGCCTTTGACTCCTTTCGCGCCCAGGGTGCTAGGCCGAGGAATCCAGCTTACCCCTTTCGCGCGGGAAAATCCGCGGTACGAGGACCGGTACCGATTCGCCGGCTCACGAGCATTAAACAGCAGGCCTAGTTCCCGGACAAGACGAAAGACACCTAGGAACTTCGGTAACGATGCCGCTCAATTCTTCGCGTCACGGAACCGCTGCGCCAGCTCGATAATGCGTCGGGCCGCATTCGTATCTGCCTTGCCCGCGGCCCGGATTGAATCGGCATAGCCGGAGAAAAATTCGGGAAGTTGCCGCAGGATCTTCTGCTTGCGCAGACGACTTGCGCCCTGCACAGTCCAGTCGGCGCGCCAACCAGCGTGCGGCAGCGCAGTGCACACGCGTAACCCCCAGACAAGCTGATCCGCTTGCAGCACATGTGCGCGCACAACAAGACGATAGGCGTTCGCGCCTGCTCCAAGGCCAACGACGGGCCCGAAGTGCTCGACTTGCAGATCGCCAGCCAACAACTCAAGCATGCAATCAAGTTGCAACAATGCACGCTCGAGTTCCAAATCAATGCGCGGTTGCGCGGCTTGGCTTAGCGTCACCAGAAGATCGATAAAAGTAGCCATCGGGCGCTCGTGCACAAGAAGTCGCGTGGGCAATGCCGTCTTCAGCTGATACTCAGCACTATTTTTCCAGTAGTGTGACCGGTCTCAATGAGGTGGTGCGCCTCGGCCGCCTGGCTCAAAGGCAGAACGTGGCTAACCCTGATATTCAGGACACCCTGGTCAATCAGGGCCGCCCCTCGCTCCAGGATGCGCCGCTGAGCGCAACGCGCCTCGTGCATACCGAGATATTGCGGTGAAAGCATCAGCTCGTAGCTAATTGACTGGTTGCGCAACCTGGCGATCTTTAACGCATCAGCTTCGCAATCACTCTGCAGAATTGTCACGACATGTCCGTAAACACGCGTTGCAGCAAATGAGCGACAGAAGGTTGCGCCACCT
>JAKBDW010000544.1:0-2940 GCA_021834245.1 Pseudomonadota bacterium | reverse complement strand
CAGCAGGCGCTGATGATTCTTGCGCGGCTCGATGGTGGACACCATCAGCAGGTATCGGCAACCGGGCCCAAAGGTTTGCTGGAAAAACGCCGCGGTCTGCTCTTCGCCGCCGAAGCGGCGCGCCAGGCGATAAGGCCGCGACCCCGCGGAAGCCTTCGGCGGAATGAACTCCCCATGCTGGTAACGCCGCACAAGGCCAGGCAAGCGCTCCGGCTCGGGATCGGAGGGGTAGTAATGCGACGGCACCATGTTGTGAATCGTCACCGCCCGCGGCTCCGCCTGAGGAAACAGGCGCAGCAGATCCTGGTGGGTCGCCTCAGACACGCAGACGAACCATGCCCCGTCGCGCACGTTGGCCGCCAGCGCGTGAAAGTGGCTGGCCTGATGGAAGGCCCGGTCGGAAATTGTGTGCGGCATCAGCACCGGAATGGCGTCGTGGTAATGCACCACTAGCGCGGTGCCCTTGCTGACCCGCCCTGGGTAGGGAGTCTCCGCGATGAACACGTCCACGCCGGGCGTGTCCAGCCGCGGATAGGCCGCGCGCCGCAGCAGCCAGCGTCGCTCCAGCCCCGCCAAGTGCATGAAGCGCCACGGCGCCGGGCATACCAGGTGATCACAGGCTAGCACGCGCTCACGGTCCGCAGGCGGCAGGCTGCGGGCGAACAGGTTCTGCCAGATAAAGTCCTCGAAGTAGCGGGTCTGAAAGTGGCGCAAGCGCACGGCTCCCAGCCCGAACCAAGCGGAGAGGCGCAGCGCCGCCCTCGAGGCGTGGAAGCGCAGGAACTCGCCAACCCCCGCTTTCCAGTCGGCAGCGGTGTTGCCCCCCTTGAGCGAAACCACAGTGCGGGAGAAGCGGTGCACCTCCTCGGCCACGGGCAAAGAGTCTTCAGGTGCGACGCCGCCGAGGGTAGAGCGGGTGGACATCTGCAAAAGCCCTTGCAGTCGCACCGACTCAAGCCCGGCCAATGTCGAAAACAGCAAACGGGTTTCCTGCGGAATGCCGTAATGCCCGTCAGTCGCCGGACGTAGTTCCACAACGATCTTCCGCTCTCTATCCATTGCTACAGCACCGGTACTGGGCCGCAAGCGTGGCGGCGAAAGGTACCGTACACCGTGTAGCCCTTCTCCGGCAGAAGCTGAGTGAAATAGGTACTGTCTTGGACGGTGATGCTTGTGATAGCTGCGATTTGCCGTTCACTTGCTCCCTCCTTGTTTCATGTTAATAGTCATAGATGCAGCTCATTCAGGTCCTGGAAATCCATGTTGCAAAATTTTCTGCGATAGGCCGACCGGCGATTTTATTCTGCGATCAAGGTCATTTGCGTCCAGGCTCAGCCCGGCGCGTTGCATGCGCTGCGCGTATTCCAGCACATTCGTGGCCGACACGCACGGCGCCCGTCGCGGCGCCCACCTCGTGCTTTTTGCGCTTGCACCCGAGGCGCAGGCGTAGAACCTCTCTGGCCTGACGCATGGATAACCTGTTGTTCGGCATCGGCACCTCTCGACAAATCATCGAGCGCGCCACGGTTGCCCCGCGACGCCGCCATCAGGTCACCCAGGTCGGGTGCCCTGCAGCGTCAGGTCGCCTTGCTCTGGAATCTGCGGTCGCCTTCGAGCGGAATACGCATGTGGCTGGCCCAAGCATGAATCAGCGCACCGTCCACGCTGAAGTGCTCGCCCGACAGCAGCCCTCGCGTGTCGGCCATTTCCTCCGTCGCGTTGAACAAATCGGTGACTGCATCAAACTCGCTCGGGCGATCGCGGTTCTTGCTGAACACCGAGTGGTTCCACACCTCCACACCATATCCTCGATCGACAGTCCAACGAACCAGCGAAACAGCAGGTTGTGGGAGATCTGCTCGACGAGCTGACGGTCGCTGCGCACGCTGTACAGCACCTGCAGCAACATCGCACGCATGAGCTTCTCCGGCGCGATGCTCGGCCGCCTACCCTTGACGTAGGCTTCGTACATCGTCGAGAACTTGGCGTCCATCGTGGCCAGCGACTCGTCGAACCATTTGCGGATCGGACGCAGCCAGTGGGGCTGCGGTACGAATTCCTCCAGCTTCTCCATGCTGAACAACGCCTCGTTGTACGCGTCCGCTCCTCGCATCTCTCGCCTCTCACCGTGGGTCCCCGCGGTTCCACATTCTCGTCGATCACGGCGTGGCGCGCCAGTATTTCAACGGCCTGCTAATTTTGATTAAAAACTTCTTTTGGATTGATGAAATCCGAGGCTGGGGGTTGAAATAGAAATCCAATTTGACGATCTGTCAGGTGTTGCTGACCCAATAAAAACTCATCCGCCGACTCTTTCGAAATGATCGGTTTAAAGTAATCGGCGTTAATTAACGAAATTGATTCACTAAAATATTTTAATAAGTATGTTCCATACCACCTAAACTCGTATGGCGCTATTTGTATCGCGCCGACAATTCCATCAATTTCTCTGTCCCGCAAAAATGATTCAAGCTGCTGAACGATGGCGCTATCGAATATCGACGGAGCTGGGTACCACCCGCCTTGACTTCCGTCATGCTGAATTATTCGATCAATTTCCTCATAAGAAATTCTTGCTGGAACCAATGCACTCCTCAACCAAGTCTTCTCATCGATTGTGTCTAGGTAGCTATAATATCGTTCTTTGATATCTAGTCCGCAGACTAAAAATAATTTACTTTGCTCGCCCCAATCTTTTTCCCAATCAAACGGTTTTTGGAAAATCATTGCGGAATCGAGGGCAATGTACCGATCCGCCCAACCAGTTTTAGCAAAGCCGAGCTTTATGATTTGCTGAGTGTGCCATCCGTTAAATTCAATGGGTATTTTTACGTCAATATGATCCAGAAAATCTTCTTCCGACAAGAAAATGGGCAAGTTATCGGGAAAATTTTTCAAAAACTCTTCCTGAAACAGAGTTAAGTGCCGCTTTGGAATTAC
>JAKBDW010000098.1:0-2941 GCA_021834245.1 Pseudomonadota bacterium | reverse complement strand
CCCTCTGTAACAGGAAACAGGCGGTCGTGCTTAACTGGACATGACTAAGGATTTTTCTTTCGGTTGAGCTCACGAAACTCCTGCCAGCTGCGACGACTTCATTAAGTATGAACCGCTAACGTACAATCGTCTGCATGCCAGCTCCGAAGCCGTCCCCGACAAAGGAAGTTGCTAGCTCCGAGAGGCTTCCGCGCACCGTTATTATCGTGGGACTGGTGAGCATGCTAAATGATTTTGCAAGCGAGATGGTGGTGCCGTTAATTCCCCTTCTGCTGGCGACTGTACTAGCCGCTGGTCCAGCCGCTCTGGGTGCCATTGAAGGTGGTGCTGACGCAGTATCAAACCTGGTAAAACTTTGGGCGGGACGTAATTCGGACATGCTTGGACGGCGGCGCAAGCCGTTCGTGGTCCTGGGTTATCTTGTATCCAATATCTTTAGACCCCTCATCGGCACCTCGGCCAGCTGGATCACTGTGCTCGGTATTCGCATATCGGATCGCATCGGCAAAGGGCTGCGTACAGCGCCGCGCGATGCCATGATTGCGGATGCGGCCGTCAATACCGGTGCCGGCCGAGCATTCGGCTTTGCGCGCGCCTTGGACCATGCCGGAGCGGTTCTTGGTGCGTTGACGGCCGCCGCTGTCGTGCATTGGGGAACGCACAACCTGGAGGCCGTCATTGCACTGTCAGCGGTCCCTGGCTCGCTCGCCGTCGCTTTAATTGCATTGGGTATCAAGGAACCGCCGGCAGTCGAACAGCGCGCCGCCACGCCTGCCCCACTGCGCTGGCATGCTCTGCATAAGGACGCCCGCGGCTTTCTGGTGGCTGTCGCCTTGTTCTCGCTTGGACGCATTCCGGAAACCTTTCTCCTGTTACGCGGACATGAACTCGGCCTGGGCACCGTGCCGTTGCTGATCCTTTGGGCAGCTTTGCATGCTTTCAAATCGTTGCTTTCGAACCTTGCCGGGAAGATGGCCGACCGCTACGGCCGGCACCCCTTAATCCTCGCCGGCTGGGGTCTTTATGTCGCTGCCCTGGTCTGGCTGGCGCTCTCAGACAGCCCCGCACTCCTGGTCGCGGGAGCATTCATCCTGGCGGCCCATTTCGGGCTCAGCGAGGGCGCAGAAAGGGCCTTAATACGGGATGTAGCAAGCGCTGAAGAAAGAGGTACGGCTTTCGGCTGGTACCACATGTTAACGGGGCTGGCCGCCATCCTCGCGGGCCTGACTCTCGGGTGGTTATGGGTGCTGTACGCGGCCAAAACTGCGTTCCTGGCATCGGCGCTCTTGGGCGGGGTCGGCACCATGGTGTTCTGGTGGAATAGTCGATCCCGCATTGGCCGGACAAACGCCTCCTAGTCCTCCAGACGTACCCGCGAGCGCATTCCCTTTGCTTGGCTTTGGCGCCGCTTTCCCTCCAGGCGTCGCTTGATGGAGGTTCTGGTAGGGCGTGTGGCTTTACGAACCTTCGGCACGATATTTAGACGGCGCAATCGTGCAGCCAGCCGGGTGAGCGCAATTGACCGGTTTCGCGCCTGGGAACGGGTATCAGATACCGTTACGACGATGCCCGACGGTAAGTGCGTGATTCGAATGGCCGACTCTGTCTTGTGCAGATTTTGCCCGCCTGGGCCGCTTGCACGAAAGGTCTCCACCCTTATTTCACGCTCCAGCACCTTGGGATCGAGCGAAAATGGCCGCCGTTGCCGAACTTCCAGATGTGCGTTTCCAGCGGACTTGCTAACAGGCTGATCCTTCATGGCACCCCATAGCTAATGTTGACCTCTATCTTGCTAGAATACCGGTTTTCGTGACTTCGGGCTCGTTGCCCAATCAGGCAACGTTGCCAAGCCGGGCGCAAGCGGGGCGCTTAGCGCCCGCCATCCATCAGGCTTTTCGGCTGGACCGGTGTTTGCGGCGCCCTACCAGTTTATCAGCAAGGAAAACACGATGATTATCATCCTCAAACCCCACGTCGACCGACACAGTGCCGAATATCAGCAGCTAATTGAGTTCATCAAGAACAAACCGAAGATTACGACCCGCATCCACGAAGAGGTGGGGTCGAAACAAACCCTTACCGAAATTTACCTGATCGGCGACACGGCAACTCTCGACAAGGCAGAGATCGAAGGGCTTCCCGGTGTCGAACGCGTTGTTCGGGTGTCCGAGGAATACCGCATCCTTGGGCGTCACCACGATGATAAGCGCCCTACCGGCTTCGACTACAACGGTGTGCGTTTCAGCCAGGACAATCTGAACATCTTCGCCGGGCTGTGCGCGGTAGACACCCCCGAGCATGTCGAAAAGATGCTGCGCGCATTGCGCGATAATGGCCAAGTTTGCACCCGCATGGGCGCCTACAAGCCGCGGACTAATCCGTATGCCTTCCAAGGTTTTGGTGCGAGTTGCTTGCCTTGGGTATTTGAGCTCGCAGGCAAATATGGCATCAAGGTGATTGCCATGGAAATCACCCACGATTCGCATCTCGACGAGATTCGTGACGCCCTGGAAAAAACGGGCAATCCGACGGGCGTCATGTTACAGATCGGCACACGCAACACGCAGAACTTTGAGCTGCTCAAAATTGTCGGTCGGCAGCGGGAACTGCCTGTGCTGCTGAAACGTGGTTTCGGCATCACCCTGGAAGAGTCGATCAATGCGGCTGAGTATCTGGCGAGCGCCGGTAATCGCAACGTGGTCTTCGGGCTGCGCGGCATGAAAACCAATATGGGCGACCCGCACCGCAACTTCGTCGATTTTGCCCATGTGCCAGTGGTCAAGCGCTTGACGCGCATGCCGGTATGCGTTGACCCATCGCACTCAGTGGGCTCTCGCGACCGCGCTCCTGACGGCATACTCGACATACAGCATGTCACGGCTCAGGGCATTATTGCTGGCGCGAACATGGTCCTCGTCGATTTTCATCCGGCGCCACAGAA
>JAKBDW010000282.1:0-11938 GCA_021834245.1 Pseudomonadota bacterium | reverse complement strand
CGGTGATCATTCCGAATTACAACTACGCTCGTTACTTGCCGGAACGGATCGGTTCCATCACGCGTCAGCAGTTCCCGTTCTACGAACTGCTGGTGCTTGACGATGCGTCCACCGACGACAGTGTCCAGGTGATCGAACGTCTGGCCGTTGAACTACGTGTGCACCTGCGCATCGTGCGCAACGAGCGCAATTCGGGCTCGGCGTTCGAACAGTGGGCCAAAGGCGTTGCCATGGCCCGTGGCGATCTGGTCTGGATTGCCGAAGCGGACGACCTGGCCGAACCGTCGTTCCTGGGATCGGTGCTCGCAGCCATGGCCGACCCCGCCGTGGTCATGGGGTATTGCCAGTCCCGGCAGATCGACACGGATGGCCGGCAGCTGGCGGCCAGCTATCTCGACTACACCAAGGACGTTTCTGAGGAACGCTGGTCGCGTCCTTATCGGGTTGATGGCATGGACGAAATCCGCACCTGCATGGCGATCAAGAACACCATCCCGAACGTCAGCGCGGTGGTGTTCAGGCGCATGGCGCTGGCCGACGCACTCGATCGGGTGTCGGCCGAATTACGTGCCTATCGCATCGCTGGCGATTGGCTGACGTATCTTGCGGTGCTGGAACGCGGCGACATTGCCTTCGTGCCCAAGTCACTCAACCTGCACCGACGCCACGCCTCCAGCGTGACGATCGGTTCTGACCAAAGGCCGCACATGCTGGAAGTTCTGAGGCTGCAGCGATTTGTCCAGCAGCGTTACGCCCCACCCCTCGAAAGCGTGCGCAAGGCCAGCGAATACGCCCGCCAGCTTTACCGGTACTTCAAGTTGAGCGATGCCGAGATCGAGGAAATCGAAGCCCTGTTGGCCAAGGACGCCCCCTTGCAGGTTCAATAGACAGTCGCTCAAGCCTGGCCCGTCGACATCGCGCTGGCCGGTTGCCGATGGTCTCAACATCTCAGTCAATTACGGAGCCAGCACATGAAGCACAATCTCACTGCAATACGCCTCGGGCTGAACGCGGCCATGGGACTGGTGATGGCGTCGTTGGCCGCCTGCCACGAGCCGTCACAGGGACAAGCGCCCGTATCGGTAAGTCAAGCTAAACCGTCGGTAACCCCAACCCCCAACGCAGCACAGCAGACGGTTACTCTGCAGCCGGTAGCGCTGCAAGCCACTGTAGTCAAGCAGCAACTGTTGCCGATACACGGCTGCAATATCGAAACGGCTGACGGTGCGGGTTACACCACCATGCTGACCCGATCACGCGGTGCGGCCATCGAGCTGCGTGGTTGGGTCATCGATACGATGCAGCACGATGTGCCCGACAAAGCCGTGCTGCGTCTCGAGAATCAGAACCAGCAGGCAGCCTGGACGGTGCCGTTGCAGCCTCATTTAGTGCGGGCCGATGTGGCGCAGGCCAATGGCGGTCTCACCACGTACACTCCATCCGGCTTCGACATTTCAGTTGCGACCTCGGCGCTGCCGGTCGGCCATTACCACCTCTACATCGAGTACGCGGTAGCCGGAAAGTCCTATGCCTGCGACAACGGCCGCATGCTCGATCTGACGCACTGACGGGCAGGCTCGATCAGTTCGGGCCTCCTGCGTTTGCGTGCAGCAAGCGTGGCCCGTTGCAACCACCTTCATACTAGGAAACACACTCATGAAAGGCGCGAAGCACACTCTGCCGTTGTTGTTGACAACCCTTCCGTTCTTTCTGGCTGGCTGCGGGCACGGCTCGGCCCCTGACGAAAGCGCCGCGCCGGCTGCCTCGGCTGCGGCTCCCGCTGTGGTCGTCGCGCCGCCGGAGCCACCGGTGCCGGCCAGCACGGCGACCCTGGCGCTCGCCAGTCCCGATACCCTCAGCGCCGCCACATTCGGAGGCGTATGCAGCATCGACGGCGTTGGCGGCGTCGGCGTTTTGCCTGCTGGCAAGGCATTCACCGTCAGCAAGGCAAATGGAGCCGAGCTCAAAGGCTGGGCGATTACTGCCGACAAGCGGGATCCAGGAAAAATCGATATCGTGCTCAAAGGCAATCAGGTGTACAGCGGAGCGGCCACAACCGGGCAGCCGCGACCGGACATTGCCAAGGCCTATGGCGGTGCCGCTCTCGATCACGCCGGATTCCTTGTCCACGTGGATGCAAAAGCGGTTGCAGCCGGCACCTACGACGTGCTGATCCTTGAGCCTTCGTCGACACCGATTTCCATCTGCGACACGCACAAACAGGTCATTGTGGGTGACTGAAACTGCACAGGCGTTTGGTGCTTCAACGCCCGCATGCGACCTGACGGATTATCAGCACAACGGAGGAAAGGGGGCGTGAGCATGCCGGCTACTACCGAAGGCGGCGTCATCGCGCCAGCGCTCAGCCGCAAAACGCGGCCGGAGTTCTATCCGACGCTCCTGCAGAATCCGTATGCCGAGAGCATCCTGCGTGATTTCCGCTGGCAGGAGTATCTGCGCGCCAATCCGGATCTGCACTTCGAGGGCGAGCAGGAGGCGCGCTGGCATCTGGTGTATGACGGTTATCGCGAGCAGCGTCTGTGCGATCTGGATCGTTGCAACCGCCTCGACCCGGCTTACTACCGGCAGCGTTACCCTGAGTTCAAGCTGGAGTCCGACGCCGAGGCGCAGCTGCATTACTGCTACATCGGTTACTACGAAGACCGGTTCGCGAACGCTGATACCGAGTGGCTGTACAACACCGACCTGCACATCTTCCAGCCGGGCAAGGTGGGTTCCAACGCCATCGCCCAGGCGTTGGAGGGGTGCTATCCGGGTCATGTATTGCATCTGCATTGGCCGACCGACATGGCCTTGCACTACCCGGCATGCTCACTGCCTTATGCCAGGATCCTTGCCCATTCCCGCATGCGGCCGGTGCGCGTGATCTCGGCTGGGCGCGAACTGGTGTCACGCGTATTGTCCGGAATGTGCCAGTACCTGGATACGGTGGCGAAAGATGCAAGCGGCCATTTCAACATGGACCGGGCCGTCGCCTATCTCGAAGACGCCTTCCTGCACGACTGCGATGTCATCACGGATTGGTTCGACCATCAGTTCTATTGCGACCTGGATATCTATGCGCATCGTTTCGACCATCAGCATGGCTATGTGCGCCTCGGCAATGAGACCGTTGACCTGTTTTTGTATCGACAGGAGGATTTGGGGCGCATCGAACGCCCCTTGGGTGAATTCCTCGGGTTGCCGGATTTCAGACTGAGCCGGTGCAATACGGCTGAGGACAAGGACTACGAAGCTGTTTATCGCGAGCTGATGGCGCGATTCGTGGCCCCGCGGCCGATCCTCGAGGAGCTTTACGCGACACCTTACATGCAGTTCTTCTTCAGCGGGGACGAACGTGCGCGATTGCTGGAATATTGGACGCGGCCCCGCAGCCTGCCTGCGACGCGGGCGCCGGATTGGCGAGCGCCGCGGCAATGAACATGCGGCGTGTGCTCGACGGCCTGCGTTCCCGGATGAACCGGCGGCAACCGGAGCGGAGCCCAGCCGATGACGCAAGCAGCAATCCGGGCTACTGCACGACCTGCAGGTCCCAGGTGACATTCATTGTCAGGAACGCGTGGCTGCGCGATCACTATGTGTGCTCCAACTGCGGCAGCATCCCGCGCGAGCGGGCGCTGATGCAGGTACTCGACACCTGGTATCCGGACTGGCCGCAGCTGCGTATCCACGAATCATCGCCGGGCCGGCGCGGTGCAAGCGTCCTGCTTGCACGGGAATGTGGAGCGTATATCCCATCGCAGTTTTTCCCGGATGTGCCCTTGGGCCAATCGAGAGACCGGATACGCTGCGAAAATCTCGAGGCGCTTACTTTTCCGGACGCTTCACTGGATCTGCAGATCAGCCAGGACGTGATGGAACACGTGTTGGAGCCGGAGCTTGCTTTCAGGGAAATCGCCCGCGTGTTGAAACCTGGAGGAGCTCACGTCTTCACAGTCCCCATGGTGCGCAAGCACCAGGAAACGGTGCCGCGCGCGCGCAGGCGCCCGGATGGCGGCGTGGATCATCTGCTGGAGCCGCAGTATCACGGCAATCCGATCAGCGACAAGGGATCGCTGGTCGCTACCGACTGGGGATACGACATTTGTGATTTCATCCATCGCGTATCCGGCCTGACGACGACCATGATCGTCATCGACGACCTGAGCAAAGGGATTCGAGCAGAATACATTGAGGTTCTTGTCAGTTGCAAGCCGATTCGAAAAGGATCTGGGTAATGAAAATAAAATATCTAATCCTTGTTGTAATTTCGTGCACGGCACTGGCTGCGTGCCATGAGGCGCATGTGCCTCTGGAACGGTTTAGCTCATATTTGCATCGTGACCAAGCTCTAGCGGCGTACGAGAACGCTGCGATTCCAGAAAAAATGCACTTGATCGTGCAACATGAAGCGGGGCTAACCAAGTGTAATATCGAAAGATTGACCGCACTTGATGCAAATACGATAGGTATAGCTGGATGGGTAGTAGACATCAGAAATGACCTAGTTCCGAAAATCATATACTTGCAATTTCGTGACGCAAATAGGGACACATTTTGGATAGTTAAAGTTGTGCCTGACATTTTAAGACCTGACGTAGCAAACTTTTTTGGCTCCAATGCGAACTTTGCTAAGTCCGGTTTCAATGCAACTATAAGTACATCGCGTTTGGGTCCAGGGCCATTTAATGTGCAGCTGATCTATCCCTATGCTGGAAGTTTTTATTCATGTGGCGGTGAAAGATCCACTGCACCGTCCATTTGACTGAGATACTGATAGCCAGCATTTGTCGAGGAAGCCGAAATGCTTGACAGTACGGAAACTGCAGCTTCGAAAGTTAGTACTGCAGTACGGGCCGTTGCCGGCGTCGCCATTGTGGCCACGTTTTTTGTTCTGTATAAAAGTTGGAATCAGCCCATTCTTGATCAGCACGCATTCAGACAAACGCAAACTGCCATATCCGCATACTGGATATCGAAAAACTGGTATTTTTTCAATTACCAGACACCGGTGCTCGGATATCCGTGGATGATTCCATTTGAATTACCGGTCTATCAGTGGATTGTGGCCATCATAGCTACGCTCCTGCCAATAAATCTTGATCAGGCGGGACGTGTTGTCAGCTTGGGCTTCTTCTTGTTGTCGTACATCCCCTTGAAAGGAATAGTCGGAAGGATCAATTCGCACAAGGATCTTCCGATATTTATATTCGCAATTTTGATGTTATCGCCAATCTACTTGTTTTGGTCGCGCGCATTCTTGATGGAGTCGACGGCGTTGTTTTTTTCGCTGTCCTTCGTGTACTCAGTTGCAAAATATCTCCAACGGCAGAGTTTGGTTGGCTTTGCTTTGATGACTATTTGCGCCATCCTAGCGGCTTGTATAAAAATAACGACATACGTAAGTTTTTCATTCGCCGGAGCAATGTTTGTTATCCATGATATGTGGGTTTACCGTAGAAATATATTTAAAAGATCTGAAATATTGAAATACATCGCTATTGCCTTGAGTGTGATTTTATCGGTCGCAGTGCTTGAGGTCTGGGTTCAATATTCAGATGCGCTTAAAGACAAACTGCAGTTCGGATACCTGCTTACTTCGAAAAATCTGTTTTACTGGAATTTCGGTAATCTGCATCAAAGACTGAGTTCCAAACTCTGGAGTGTCGTATTTGGCAGGGCAATGGAGCAAACGTTGGGTTCGCCCCTGATTTTTTGGACGGTTGCAGGCATGTCGTTGATGGGCAGTAGAAAAACGCTGATTTTACAGGCATTGTGTTTCGCACTCTATATTTCCAATTTTCTGATATTTACAAACTTGCATATCATACATGATTATTATCAATATTCGAACGCAATATTCCTGGTTGTCGGTGTCTCGCTGGGGGTGTGGGAGTCATTTCACAAGTTTTCGGCGAGCATATTTGCTACATTATTTGCATGTTTTATTTTAGTAGAGCTAATCGGATTCAAGCTGTACTTTTATCATGACATGATCAATCAATCGAACGCACCGCAGACATTGGCTTTGGCAAATTATTTGAGGAAAAATACGGCGAGCAATGAGGTCGTAGTTGGGTTTGGGCTTCAATGGGCATCAGATGTCCCTTACTATGCGGAAAGACGGGCATTTCTTGTCCCTGATTGGCATGTGCCGAAAGCATTGTCTGTAATGTCTGGCGTTGATCCAGCGTTTGCTGGCTTGCTCAAGGTCGGCGCTGTGGTGAATTGTCCCAATCAACTGATTGAGATGGACGATATGAAAGTTAAATATTCAGATTACATGCAT
Organism: Pseudomonadota bacterium; assembly: GCA_021834245.1. GTDB lineage: Bacteria > Pseudomonadota > Gammaproteobacteria > Acidiferrobacterales > UBA6901 > JAJXUF01. The sequence goes on along the minus strand of JAKBDW010000282.1, from coordinate 5,649 downwards.
TTTGTTGAACAAACGTTGTATCCTCATACCGTTGCCGGGTGCGTAGTTTATACATGGGATAAATAGGCTACAGTTTTAGTTGCCGAAGGTTGGAGCGGATAAGTGGTGGTAGTAGGTGCTTGATTAGCGCTGATTCTCAGCCAGCCGTCGCGTGATTTGAGACGTCTGGGAGCGATGGTACGCCCACGTTCGATGCGGAGGTGGGTCATTGCTCTGCATCAGGTGCAGAGCAGTTTGCGAAACCTCCCTGCGCCGCCGCAGTCGAAGTGAAGTGACTCGTTTGGAGCTTGCCGGATGACCTCTCGCCCGCTGGGATTGTTTGACCAAGAGACCCGGCAGCGCAACGACCGTTTCCACACGAATCGCTGAAAAACCAAAAATATCGATAAATCCACACGGCAATGAGGCAAAGTGTAATGGCAGGAAAATACGCTAAATTTGACGATGTTACAAGAGGATCTATGCACCAGACCCAGGCTGTGTAGAGGATTGATATTTTGAGAACCATGTCGAAGTACCATTTCTCGCAGTTGTATAAGGCGAGCGCCAATCCCGCTACTATCATAAGAATGGCTTGATATGACTGCATATGGATCCAGAAATCATGAAAGCCAAAGAAAGCATAGAGAAACACTGCGAAGGATCCTGTTCCCACCATTATTTGTGCGAGTCGATGTGCGTGCCTGTGAATCGTTTCTGTCGCAGTCGATGGCTTTAAAAACAAGAGCGGTATAAATCCAACAACTAGAGCTCCCAGCGAAGGCCCCAAGTAAAAAAAGCCATTGACTCGCTGCCCTCCATAAAATGATGTAATTGCAGCGGCCTCTGCAGCCTTATGAGCAGAACTGTCGCCTACAAGAAAAACACGGATGGCACGCAACTTGATATCTAGCCAAGACGAAGGCGTTAAAGACGCATAGGCATCACGGACAGTTTCAAACACACCTTTTGACTCTTCTCCGAAGCCGAAGTGTCCCGAAAAGGCATATTTAATCAGTGCGTTGCCAGGAGGCTGAATAAAATGTTGCCAGAGCCCCCACGGCATCAAGATGAGAAGACCAATCAAACTGGCAAGCATGGCGAGATTGAACGATGGCAATCTTCGGTAACACACAGCGACCAATATGGCGGCAATGACGCCGAATGCGGTACCGCCATGCGAGAGCAACGCGAGGGCGCTGAGTGCCGCAGCCCTTAGCAGAGCAGTGCCGAATCGCACGAATCGCACGAGTTCTATATTCCGTGCAGGTTCAAACAGCTCGATGAAGGCGAACAGAGCAAAAGCAGCACCAAGCATCTTCGGCCAGATGTATACACTATTGAAAATGGCGAATGGCGTCAGTCCGACCACGAGTGCGACCCAGTAGATTCCCTTGTGGGCAAGCCGCAGTGTTGACAGCAGGTAGTACAGTGCAACGACCCACAGACCATTGATGACGACACCTGCGATCAGTTGGTACTTGTAGTACAGGGAATCGCCATCACGATGCGAAGCGATCAACCACGACAGTAGCCTGAAGGTGGCCATCAGGCCGTAGGCAAGGGGAGGGCGATCGGAAACCTTCCATGGCCCTAGGTCAACCAGCCGCGGATCTTGGCCATGGAAGAGGTATTCGGAGATCAGCATAGGAATTTGATTGTCCGTTGACCAGCGCACCGGCGTGAACCGCGCGTTGACTGACCATGGTCCCGCACCGTTGTGAGTCGCCAAAGCCAAGCTGAATGCGGACAGGACGACGATCCCCCAGAGTACCGTCGGCGATTTCCAACGCTGCCAGGCTCGCATCAGAGCTTCGCGTCGATAGGCGCTCAGCCAGAACAGCAGCCCTGCTTCGAGGATAAACAAAACGGCGGACAACACCAGGCCGGCGGAACGTGAAAAGAAGTACACAAAGAACATCGCATAACCGATCAAGCCAAAGCACACCATGCCGGCAACGATCGACTCGGGTTCCTTGCCCCACATGGTAGAAATCGCATTTGGGAGGAAGACCAAACCCCAGGCAAAAATGAACACCACCGCAAGGATGCCGATCAGGCCCAGGAAGGAGTCCTTGTAGTAGTCGAGCCAGGAGATCCTGAACGGTGTGCCGACCTCGATGTATTCCGACGTGCTTTGGCTATGCGCATCAAGCACCACGTCGCCGCGGCACCAGTCGGCGGGCATTTGGACCAGGGCCTCGGTCATTTGCGTGTTGGTACGGGCCGAGGCTACGGTCAGATGCTGTCCGGTCTGCTGGCATATTAGATTCAGCTGAATGCCAGGGTCTCCAGCAAAGCCCCCATAGGGTATAGCCATGAAGCGCGACGGCTTGAAGGGACGAGTACGAATGTCGGCCATGGTGGCCCGCGTATCCGGGCTCCAGGTTCGCCAGTACACCGTCTGGGGCGAATTGCGGATGCTGTCGCTCACCTCGAATGGCTGCGGCGTCACATTCTGGAAGGCCTGGCCTTGGATCACCCAGGCCTTACGTGAAACCAGGGGGGTGGCGGGTGACGTGGGCCATGCGGCAATCAGCAGGCTGACCCCAATGAGGAGCGCGGCTATCAAGATGACCGCCCACTGGACGAAGGGTGGCCACCCTCGGGGGAGCATAGCTTGCACAGAGGTATCAGTCGATCGCATGGGCATAAGCGTGCTCGCCTTAACGGGTACGCGGGGTGGTGCGGAAGGAAAGGTGTTTGTGTCCTAGGTAACTGGTCACGACCGGGACCATGACACCGAAGCCGTGCGCGATGGTCTCGGTGTGCGCGCGAATGCCCATCACAGGCAATGCGTAGTCGGCGAGCCCCACGCTGATGATCAGGGTCTGGGTGACCGCTGCCAGGTTGACCAGGGTGAACCACCCGATCTGGTGATGCAGCGGGTTGGCGGCGTCATCAAATACGAATGTACGATTAAGTACAAACGCCGTGACCATGCCGATGCAGTAGGCGACGACGATGGACGGCACATAGGCCATCCAGGCACTCAACAGGATGCGCGAACCGAAGTTGGCCAGTGCGGCAATGCCGCCAGCGGCAAGAAACCTCATGAATTGCCGTGACTTCATGCGACAGACCCGAGCGCCGTCGCGACCAGTTTTCTGGCGACCGCGATGCTTTCGGAAATCGAGCGGTCCTCGGGATAGTAGTAGGCCGTATCGGCCATGTAGAAGCCGTCGATGGGAGTCTTCATGGGTGGCAGCATGTCGTTGAAGCCGGGTGGACAGACGGTCTGGGCGAAATCGTAGCGGTGACAGTGTCGTGCCATGATCCAGTCCGGCCGGAACGCCGGATTGAGCTTTGGCAGATAGCCGATCACCTCTTCGATCAGCGCGTCATTGCTGTGCGCCCACTTGGGGTGGGTCTTGGGCATGTAGAACGGGGCATAGAGAACCGATGGTCCCACCCGGTTCAGGTTCGAGTATTCGATGACGCCGGGGAGTTCGATACTGGCGTCGTTGATGTTCATCCAGAAGTTTTCGGTGAGGGGTTGCCGCAGCTTGAGGATGACGCAAGCCACCGGGATGTTGCGGATGGCGGCGATGCGCTCGGCGAATGCGGGCGGCAGGTCCGGTACCAGGCGGGGGACGTACTGGATCGGAGCAGTCGAAAGCACCGCGTCACATTCACGGCGCTCACCGCCGACCAGGATGCCGTCGACCCGGCCGTCGCGCGTCAGCACCTGATCAATGCCTGCTTTGAGATGGATGCGACCACCATGTCCGAGGATGAACGCTTCCATCTTCCTGAGCAGCGTGGCCGAACCGCCTTCGAGGTAGCCCATGGTTTCCTGCATCAGGTTTCTGCGTGACAGCGCCACGCGCTTGATGCGGGTGCCGATCCATGCAGCGGAGATCTGATCGCTGTACTCGAACAGCTTGAGCTCGAACAGGCTGCGCCAGAGTACGTCATAGGCACGCCGGCCGATCCACTTGCGAATCCATTCAGTGGCTCGGATCCTGTCGAGCGCACGCCAGTCCTTGATGCTCTTGGCATACATGGCGTGCAGCCCGTAGCGGAACTTGTCGACGAGGCCCAGTCCGTCGAAGGCCAGCAGCGCCAGCGGTGTACCCCACCGATAGAGCTTGCCGTTGTAGAAGAAGCCCATTTTCGTGTCGGTCCAGCGCAGTTTGTCGCGGATGCCAAGCTCGTCGAGCAGATCGAACAGGGGCTGATCGGGTTTGCAGATGAAGTGGTAGAACCGCTCGATCTCCATGCCGTCGAAGTCGAAGGTGGCCGACATGCCGCCGATGCGATCGTCGCGCTCGTACAGATCGACCTGGTGGCCGTGCTTGAGGAGTTCCATCGCGCACATCAGGCCCATCGGGCCGGCACCCAGCACGGCGTAGCGTTTCGGGTTGTTCGTCATCATTCGATTCCGGTTCAGCGCTTCAGCACGATCGCGCTGTAGCGCAGGTCGCAGTAGCTTTCACGGATGGCTTCCTCGAAGGGCGTCTGCCGGACGCCGAAGACAGCCTCGGTGTCGACGCCATGAAACGCGTCGCCGGCGCTGAGCGCCTTGAGCTGGTCCGCGGTGAAGGGCGGCTTGCGGCTGAACAGTGCGTACAGCCGCAGGAGAAGGCCGAACAGTCCCTGGGGGATATGCACGATCAGCGTGCGCAGGCGTTTGACCCGCTTGATGGTGCGGATGATGTCCACATAGTCGATGCGAGTGTCGCCGACGACGTCATAGATGGCACCGTCGGGCTGGCGCTCGATGCAGCGCACGATGCAGCGGCAGAAGTCGCGTTCGTACAGGGGCTGGCGCATGAAGCGGCCGTCGCCCGGGATCGGGAAGATCGGCGTCTTGGCCATGAACCGGGTCAGCCAACCGAGGTGCTTGGGATCGAACCAGCCGAACATCAGGGTGGGACGCAGGATGCAGCGGCGGATACCGCTGTCGATGACGAGCTGTTCCTGCGTCTTCTTGGTGTTGGTGTAGTCGTCGTCGGCCGCTGAGTTGACGACCGATGAGCTGATGTGGACGAGGTAAGGGACGTGGCAGGTGCGCATGGCATCGAGGACGTGCCGGGTCGCCTCGATGTTGTTGCGCACGAACAGCTGGCTGTGCTTGCCGGTGATCTGGGCGTGCAACTGCACGACGCAGGCCGCGCTCTCGAAGCTGCCGGACCAGTCGCCCGGCTCGGCGAGGTCGGCCAGCAGCGTCTGCACATCGGGGTGCAGTTTGCGCAGGATGGCAAGGTTGTACTCATGCTTGTCGATGGCGACCAGCCGGGTATAGCCCTGGGCCTCGAGTTCGACGATCAGGTTTTGTCCCACCAGACCGGCGGCGCCGGTGATGAGGATTTTGGCGTGCTTGTCTTGCATGACGGTAACGTGTGGTCCCTACAGCTTCAGACGCTTGAAGACGAACTCGGGGACGTGTTTGATCACTCGCATGATTGGCGACCAGAACCACGGCAGGTAGGTCACGCTGCGACCAGTGTCAATGGCGCGCACGATGCCGCGGGCGACCTGCCCGGGTTGGGCCCACAGCGCCCCCTTCCTGAAGTCTCGCGTCATCGGGGTGTCGACGAATCCCGGCTTGATGGTCAGTACGTTCACGCCATGCAGGCTCAGGCGTTGGCGCAGTCCACTCAGGAAGGCAGATACGGCAGCCTTTGCCGCGCCATAGAGATAGTTGCTCGCGCGTCCGCGGTCACC
>JAKBDW010000092.1:0-2958 GCA_021834245.1 Pseudomonadota bacterium | reverse complement strand
TGGCGGCGCGCAGCGCCTGGTCGGCGGCATGGCTGCCCTGGTGCAGGCTCTGGCGGCGCGAGTTGATGGCGGTCGCATCCATCTCGATCACGCCCTCACGGCCTTGCTCGATCATGACGACCATGTACTTAGCTGACGGAGGAGCCGACACTGTAGAAAACGCAATTGCTGTTTGCCCTAATTGCCACAGGGAGCTGCATTACGGGGAGAGGAGGCAAAACTTGCTGGGGCAGATTTATGAGGGGGTGGAGAGGATAGTGGTGGGTAGCTTAAAGGGATCCGGTTACGCGGATATTCAATAGGGGGGAAGATGAAAGAAGGTATCAACCGGCTAATGCAGTTTGCACTGCTAATCGCCGCCATGGTTATATTGAGTAGCTGCGCTACCACGGCAAGGCTTTATAACCTTCAAACAGGTGAGGTGCTAAACGCTACCTTTCAGAACTATGGCACAGGGCATGGGGATATTACTGTCAGGATGCCTGACGGTAAAACCTTGCATGGGGAGTATTCGACCATTAGCGGGATGAGCTACAACACAGGATTTGGTAACGCCTATGCAAGCGGCAATGATGGCTATGCGTGGGCTACAGCGCAAGGGTTCTCATTCCATCAGCCAGGTAAGCAGTTCGGAAGTGCAACTGTGGCAGGAGACGGGCTGGTTATTGATATTGTCTACGTCGTGGATCCGTGGTCCTCCCATGGTTATGGAGTTGGGAAAGACAATAAGGGTGGAAGGTATAAGGTGCAGTTTTAGGGCAACGTGGGGAAAGATCATGGGTAGGCAATCACCGATGGGGGCATTTTTGAAAGGATTACAAGTCGGAGCCGTCATATCGGTTCTGCTATCGGGGTGTGCCACCACTGCGAACTACGAGAAGATTCTTAACTCGTGGGTAGGTACCAGCCAAATTCTTCCACGGTCCAGTTTGTCTTGGCCGAATTTCTGAGCATCGAAGTGGTGATCCAGTTTTCTTCTGAGTCGGTGCCGCCTCTGGCAACGGGTACAACGTGATCAAGTGTCGGCATCAATTCCCAATAGGCCGGGTGGGTTTCCGACATCTTCCAGTTTTTCTGGAAAGGGAATAACGAAGGGTACAGGTCGGACAGCAAGGCCTCCCTGTCGGGAGGCCTTGAATTGCAAATCACTCAGCGGAATCTTCGGTGGCAGTCACGCGTTTGTAACCCTTGAATGGTTGGGGTACTGCTTTCGCAAACACAGCGAGATCCCCCGCTGTCAGTCGGCCCCCAAGGAGTTTCTTGCCCATCGCCCGTTCGTATATCAGAACGAAGGCGCGCTGAATGCTTTCCGTCTGCAACAGCAAACTCGGCGGGATGATCGGCCCGATAACGGGATCTCGCATGATGTAATCCACCGCCTGTCGCAAGAGAGTACCGTCATCAACAGCTTCCCGGAAGTCTTGCTCCTTCAGCTGCCCGGCGGCGACCAAAACGGCGACGAGCGGAATACCCAAGTACTTGGCGCACGCTTCCGCAAAATCATGAGAGATGTTCTCGACATGTTTCGCACGCGTGCGCAATTGCCCAAGATAACTCGGGTGTACGCCTAGCTTTTCCGTAGCAAGCTCTTGAGCCTGAAGCCCATCAGCGCGGGCTTTGGCATATAGCATGGCCAGAAGTGTGGAGCCTTCACGTTCGATGTCATTTTTGTTCATGCAGTAGCCTGCTTGCACGCTGATCGAGCTCTCGGTTTGTACGGGCGGGCTGGCAAAAATTGTCTCCAGCTCCTCGAGCTCAAACTGGACGCGTGCTGTGTCAACGTTCTCGGGAACCTTGACCCGCAAGCCTTCGAAGGGGTTGGGCGTGGCCTTGGGGATTTTCCCGTTGACCCGGCTCTCCATCCAAATGGCCTTGACGAATGTCAGCCTCGTTTTGACGGTCCGCGCTTCGAGTCTGGCGAGCAGGTCATCCTTCCACGTTACCACCTGCGCGTCCTTCAGTTTCGCCGGACTCCCTTTGGCATGGGCCGCCAGGGAATTCCAGGCGGTGCGGTAGTTGTCCTTGGATTTCTTCGCCAGGGTTCCGCGCTGCTTGTAGTAATAATTTAGCGCGTCCTCCCAGGACCACAGTGCTTGTTCACGTGATGGAAGCTCGGGTGTGGGCACCAGCTCAGAGGCTTTGCGCCGCTCAAGCGCGGCGATGTACCGGCGGAAGGCGTCTGCGAAAGGCAGCAGGTCCGGGGTGAGCCCTTCAACCAGCTTGCCCGTGGCCTGTAGCACGAAGAAGCCGATCACCGGAGCGAGTTGCCTGAGCAGTTCCACCTGACCCGCGGCCGTGACCGGGGGCAGGTCCGCAACCGACCAGTGATGGCGGTCGGGCTCGCGGATGTCCTGCGGGTCTTCGCTGCCGTCCATGAGCGCCGCCACACTTTCCACGTTCACGGTCTCGTCTGCGGCGAGCAACTGCGCGTACATGGTGTCCGCGGCATGCTGGATTTCTTCCGGGCTGAGCGACGCGGATTGTGTCGAGCCTTTGTAGCGTGCGTTAGTCATCTGCGCCAGTCGTGCCGCGGCCTCGTCGAGCTGATGCGCGTATTTCAGGGCGAGCTGGCGCGCCTTGCGGCGGTCGCTGGTTTTCAGGGAAAAGCGGACGTACCCATTCTTGCCGACGTCGACCACGACGCCGTCAAGCACGACTGGATTACCGGGTTGGAAGGGTGCCGGGGCGCGGCGGCGGAACCAGTAAATGGTCCCGCGAAGTTCTGCGTAGGGCATCTCATCGGACTCCTTATGAGCCACAATTTGAGCCACACTGATGAGCCCAGAACCCTTGCTGTTATGCGGTTTCTTAGCCATAACAGCATCTTACATCTTGTTGGTGGTGATGGGCACAATCAAACTTACGATTAAAACGAGCACGATGTGAGAACGGCGAGATAAATCGACAGTATATGCCCCCAAATATGCCCCCATTTTTTATGGCTCGTTTTTTGCCCCA
>JAKBDW010000205.1:0-2960 GCA_021834245.1 Pseudomonadota bacterium | reverse complement strand
AGCCCCGCAAACCCAAGCAGGGGTTCGCGTACTGCTATACGGCTGCGGACATGCTGGCGGTGTGCGTGGCTTCGACCGTGGATGTTGTTTCTTCGCGGGAACACGATGCGCCGGGCAAGGTGCTGGCGCAGGCGGTCGGGCTGGACATGGGGGCATGGTGGAAGCCGACTGCCGAGGGGTATTTCTCCCACGTCTCCAAGGCGGTGATTCTGGAAGCCGTGCAGCAGTTCGCGCCGCAGTACGTCACCCGATTGGCGAAGCTCAAGAAGGCCGACATTGCTAGCGAGGCTGAGCGGCTTGCAGAGGGAACAGGCTGGATGCCTGCCATGTTCAAGAGCGAGGACAGCACTGGTGCGGCGCAGGACGACACGCATGAGGAAGCCACGCAGGATGCCGCCGCCGAGGTAGAGGAAGTGGCCGAAGCGCTAGCCGCGTGAGGTAGCAACGACAAATGGCCCCGGCACGGAAACGCGCCGGGGTATTTTTTTGAAAAATCGGGCGCGGCAAGTGTGCCGCGCCCGGACTAACAGCCGACAAGCCACCCCAAAAACCAAAACCGCACCCCGCCGTCATGGCGGGGCGTCGGATCGACAGGCACTCCGGCCCATGCCGGGCCTGCGCGTGTGATGCACTTGCCCAGATAGAGCCCCCGCCATGGTGGGCGGGGTGCTGGGGTGCGCTGCACCTTGCTGCGGCAGGTTGTGTAAATGCGTGCCGTCCACGATGCTGACGATTGGCCATCTTTGCATCACGAAGGACGGTTCACCGACGCGCCGCACAGCCTTGCCATGAAGATTCCACGCCACGCTTCAACCCGTTTGCCGTCCGGTGCAGGGAGCGTTTCCGGCAGTCGTTCCGGGCCAGACCTTGCCAACATCAAGGCGCATGCCGGCGCTGCCTTCCTGCGGGGATGCCGAGTTGACCATCGCTCCATTCGGGCCAGTTCGAGCCCTGCGTCCTTGGCTTGTCGTGAATCCTAGCGAGGGCACGGCTTGCGCCTCGGGCTTATTGGCTGCAACCGTCCGGCCCAAACAATTTCCCCGGCGCTGTGCGCCTTCCTCGCGCAGCAAATTCTTTGGGCCTCCCGGTCCTCCACGCTGTTGCGGCCGCTGCGCGGTGCGGCCAGCCCGTCCCTCGCCGGGCGGATCACCGACAAGGACGCGATGGGCGCGATCTTGCAACCCCGAAAGGAAATTCATCATGGCTAACATCGGCACCTTCACCGCAGACAAAGACGGCTTCACCGGCACGCTTCGCACCCTGACGCTCAACGTCAAGGTCAAATTCATCCAGAACGACAAAAGCAGCGAGAACGCTCCCGACTACCGCATCCAGGCCGCCAACGGGCTGGAAGTCGGCGCAGCGTGGAAAAAAATCAGCCAGGCCGAGCGGCCTTACCTATCGGCGAGCCTGGACGATCCTTCGTTCCCGGCCACCATCTACGCCCGTCTCATCGAAGGCGAGGACGGCACGCACAACCTGATTTGGTCGCGCAGCAAGGGCGATTGATCGCCACCCCGACACCCCGCCCACCGTGGCGGGGCATTCCCTGATGGTCAGTGCTCCGGCTCGGAAGCCGTCAGACGGCTTTCCGTCGCCGTCATCAAGTCAGCCGAACTGCAACCCAGCGCCCGTGCGATCTTGAGGATGATCGCCAGCGTGGGCATGTGCTCGCCACGCTCAATCTTGCCCATGTGTGAGCGCTCGATGTCGGCCAGGTTGGCAAGCGTCTCCTGGGCGACCCCTTGCTCTGTTCTCAGCGCGCGCACCGCCGCACCGAAGGCTTGTGCCGGTTCGGCCTCGAAAGTGGTGGCGCCGGCCGGTCGGCCGCGCTGGATTGATCGCTTCTGCATACACAGAAGCGTCAATTACCAGCACAATTAAAACCACGTTATATTTAACTCATTGGCTATTTCGATCTACCATCGAGTGACGGTAGCTCGCTTCTCATTGTGCTTTTGCGCTTGTGCGTAAAGCCGGATTTGTGTTTCTGCGCTTCTGTGGATTCGTTGACTTCCGTTTGTACTTTTTTACGATCTTCCGTAAATCCTTAATGACACATCCGAGGCTTTCCGTGCATCCAGCAATACGGTTTCGTGCATCGTCGGCTTTGTGGGCATCGTGGCCGCCACCGCCGTTCCTAGGTTCACTCCACGGCGGACGAGTGCGCGAGTCTGGCGCGCACCGCTTGCCGTCAACCCCGGCCCGCACCGGACCGTGTTGGGGTATGACAGCTGCGCTTGATACGCGTGCGCCCCAGTCGCCTCGCTCCGCCGTGGAGTGAACCCTTTAAGGGAAGCGACCATGACCCAAGCTCTCATCACCGACGAACAACGCGCCGAACTGCTCGCCAATGGCCGAGCCAGTGCCGAAGGCCAGGACATTGACCCAGTACCCATCGTCAAGCTGTTCACCCCGGACGCGCACACGACCTGGCTGCTCACTGAACTCGATCCCGAGGATGGCGATACGGCCTTTGGCCTGTGCGATGTCGGTATCGGCATGCCCGAGCTGGGCAATGTGCGGATATCAGATCTGGCATCCATCCTCGGGCCGTTGAAGCTGCCCGTTGAGCGGGATTGGTACTTCGTTGCGAAGCGCACCTTGTCAGATTATGCACGGCTGGCCCGCATCAACGGTTCGATCATCGACTGATCGAACGATGGCCCGCTGCAGTGGGCCATCCAGACGCTGCCGGTTGCGGCGTACTGTGTCTATTTTGGGTCTCAGTTCAGATTCCATAAGCATTAATCCGCGCTCTGCACCAGAGCGGCGCAATGGCGACCCAAACAGTCACTATCTCCGGCGCTGTTTGCGGCACCGTCTCAGATGCTGCGCACCATCTTCGGTTGCGCTGCCGTCGCATTCGGACGATCCCTGCAACGCTTCGGAGCCAAGCAGTCTTGACATTACAAAATTATCGAATATCGATATGACTTTTTGGTGATGACTCTGTAGCT
>JAKBDW010000449.1:0-12027 GCA_021834245.1 Pseudomonadota bacterium | reverse complement strand
TCCGAATGGTGCAGGAAAAACCACCTTGTTGTCATTAATCTGCGGACTTCTTCAGCCGAGCGCCGGCAGCACGCGCGTCATGGGGTACTCGGTGGCGGAGCAACGCAACGAGGTCATGCGCCGCATAGGTCTAGTGCCACAGGAGTTGGCAATCTACCCAAGCCTCACGGCGCGCGAAAATCTTGACTATTTCGGGCACATGCAGGGTCTCTACGGAACCAAACTGCGAACGCGAATTGCTGATTGTCTTGCACTCGCCGGCCTCGAGGAACTCCGCTCGCGCCGCGCGGAAACATTTTCAGGGGGCTTGAAGCGCCGACTCAACCTTGTCATTGGCCTTATCAACGAACCCGAAGTGCTCGTGCTTGACGAGCCAACCGTGGGTATAGATCCGCAATCGCGCCGATTCATTCACGACACACTGCATGCACTCAGCGCGCGCGGCATGACTATCATCTACACCTCTCATTATATGGAGGAAGTCGAGTCCTTGTGTGATGAGATTGCCGTAATTGACCATGGACGGATAATCGCGCAGGGCTCATTGGAGGAGCTGCTGAACCAGCACCAGGATGGTGTAGTTGAAATCCACATTGAACAACCGCTGCAGGAATCGATACGCATGCGCATTGCAGCGCTGCCTCAAGTTCGCAGCATCGAGACCACGGGACGATCCGTGACCATGCACAGCGATATTCCGGAATCTACCCTGCGCGCCTCCCTGGAAATCCTGCACCAGGAAAAGGTCGGTATTGCTTCGCTGTCGATGGGCACGATGAATCTAGAGCAGCTCTTCATGAAACTCACGGGAACGCGTTTGCGCGACTGACGGCAATTTATGGGAGGACTAGCTCACAAAGTGGCGGCGGCTATTTCGAAGGAAACGCGCCTTATCATGCGTGATCGCGAAGCGCTGCTTATCCTTTTCATCATGCCGATAGCGTTCGTCGTGATCATGTCATTGGCGCTGCAGGACGCCTTCAGCGAGCGGGCCGGCGTCCACTTTCCGCTCCTTATTGTAAATCGGGACCAAGGTGCCGTTGGCCGTGCCATCGTCAGCGCTTTTTCGACAAGCAAGTTTTTCGCTGTTCATGTGGCTGACGCGCACGATCATGCGCCGATGCCCGACGCGAACGAGGTACGCAAGGATCTTGTTGCAGGACACTACGAATTTGCCATTGTAGTTCCGGTCGACGCCACCCGGCAGGCTGTGACGCGGATACAGCAGCGACTTGGCCTGGCACAACACCAGTTACCGGTCGCGCTGCCCGTTAAATTGCAACTGATGGCCGACCCCACGATACGCGCAGACCACCGCGAACTCGTTGCAGCAGCGCTCAATCGCATACTTCAGCGAATTGAGTCACAAATGCTCTTGAAACAGATCGCGCAGGTCGGGCGGCGAATTACGGCAGCAACAGGGGGGGGCCCGGGCGTTCCCGCGCTGCGGGCACCAAAGACAATGGACGCGTTCGCTGAACTTTCCGCCGGCAGCGAAATGGCCGGCGGTGCTGGCGTGCCGATCCCCACGTCAGTCCAACAGAATGCTCCGGCCTGGACCCTGCTCGCGATGTTTTTCCTGGTCGTCCCGCTGTCGGTAACTTTCATCAAGGAGCGGCAACAGGGCAGCCTGATTCGCCTTCAGTCCATGCCGGTGCCTGCCTGGGTAATGCTTGCCGGCAAGATTGCACCCTACTTCGTGATCAACCAGATTCAAGTGACGATCATATTTTTGGTCGGTAAATACGTCCTGCCACACTTAGGAGGCGAAGCGCTCGAAATCGGCCATGCGCCCGAGGCCATCGCTCTCGTTTCCATGGCCGCAAGCCTGGCAGCGATCGGTTTTGGCCTGGTTGTCGCAACCTTCGCTCGCACCCAGGAGCAGGCGACCACTTTCGGGGCCACGTCGGTCCTGATTCTGGCGGCAATCGGCGGTGTCATGGTGCCGAAGCTGGTGATGCCCAGCCTGCTACAGAAGGTGGCAAACATCTCTCCGCTTTCGTGGGGGCTCGACGGCTTCCTCGACATATTCGTGCGCGGCGGCGGGGTGCATCAAGTGATTCCGGCAGTCGCTAAAATGATGACGTTCGCAGCAATATGTTTTGTAATCGCGGCTGTGCGATTTAGGATCGTATTGCGTCGCGGCTGACCACCTGCAAAATCCAGCTCGAATACACACGGGGCAACAATGCAACCAGGATCGCTCGATACGCAACTGAAACTAGAGCTAAAGAAGCTCATTATTCACGCCTGCAATAAGGATCTTGCACCGGAGGCCATTTCCGATGAGGACTCTCTGGTAGGCAAAGGGTCGACACTGGGGTTGGATTCGCTCGACGTGCTTCAAGTGAACGTGGCTGTAGCTCAGCGCTTCGGCGTGCGCATTGAGGACAGCAAGCACGCGCGGCGCGTGATGAAATCCATCAACTCTCTGGCCGATTTCATTCAGCCCGGGGAATAGGCGTACTCATGTCCGCGGTTCCCATAATCGGTCTGGGAATGGTGTCGTGCTACGGTGCCGGCCTGGATCCACTGGTTGACGCACTCCGTAACGGCCAAGCACGCCCTCAGCCGCCGACTCGCTTTCCCATCTCCATCGCCGACAAGATCAAGGTCGCGCAGCTAGATGGGGCGGATTTGGCGCGTGGCGAACAAGGGGCTGAGGCGGTAATTCTCTCCGCCGTGGAACAGGCACTGGCCGATGCCAACCTGACAATTGCCGATGATGTGTTCGCCGACTGTGCGCTGATCGTAGGCAGCAGCGGTTTTCTATATGCCGCCGAAGACGAATATCGCTTTACCATGGAGAAAACGGGGCAACCATCTGATCCGCCCCTGCACAGCACAGGCTGGATCGCTGCCAGGCTAGCCCACCGCCTGGCTATCGGCGGTCCAGTATTGAGTCTATCGACGGCGTGCTCGTCAAGCGCAAACGCTCTTATCGTTGCAGCGGCAATGATTCAGCGCGGTCGCGTACGCCGTGCACTGGTCATCGGCGCCGAGGGCCTGAGCGCCATAAGCCTTAACGGCTTTTATTCGCTGATGCTGCTGGATCCGGAAGGGTGCAGACCGTTCGACCGCGATCGTCGCGGTCTTCAGCTTGGCGAAGGTGCAGCCGCACTCATACTACAGGCCAGCGATGATCGAGACCCGCGTCCCGCCAGTGCATCATTTTGCGGCGGCGCAAATCTTTGCGATATCCATCACGTCACGAGCGCAACACCCGACGGCAGCGCTATGCGCCGAGTAATTTCCGACGCGCTAAATGCCAGCGCCACCGCACCGCAGAACATCCTCGCCATCAAGGCCCATGGCACAGGCAGTTTGGATAATGATACTGCCGAAGCAGCGGCAATGCGCGCACTCTACCCCGGAGGAATTCCACCATTTACTGCTATCAAGCGTTACATAGGTCATACGCTTGGAGCCTGCGGCGCGATGGAAACTGCAGCTTTCATCGGCTGCCTGCGGTCAGGCTTTATTCCGCGCGCGGCTGGATTCGAAGAGCCGGACCCAAAACTTTCCATTTCCCCATTGCGCAGCACCGCAGCGGCACGACCGGGCCGCTACCTGCTCAATTTTTTTGGCTTCGGCGGGAACTACGCGTCCTTGGTGATTGCCCATGAATAAATCACCAAGCCAGACGGCATACATTCATAGCGCCGTGGCGCTCGGCGCGCAAAAAGACTATCTGCCGGAACAACGGCGCGCGTTGCGAGCCGACCCGCAACCGACTGACCTCAAAGAACTTACCCGCCAGGTGACCGGGCAAAACCTGCGCCAAGCCTCGCATTTTGTCGAACTTGCGGCCACTGGTTCGCAGCTTTGCCTTCAGCGCCTCGCTCAGCCTGCCCCGACTGCCACCGCTGTGTATGTAGGCACAGGTCTGGCTGAAGTCCGCAAGACACGCATACTTTTTGCCCAGGTCATGCCGCCGGGTCCCGGCTCGGCATCTCCGTTTGATTTCATCAATTCGGCGAACAACATGGCAGCGTTTTACGTGGCCAAGCTTGCTGGCATTAGCGCACGAAACCTTACGGTAATGGCGGAAGAATTTTCATTCGAGCAGGCTTTGGTGCTTGCCATTTCTGACCTGCACTGCGGGGAGTGCGCCGCGGCACTGGTCGGTGGTGTGGATGAAAATTCCAGCCCGCGCGAACAGCACCTGCGGCATATCGATCTGCGCGACGATCAGGTAATGGGCGAAGGCAGCAGCTGGTTATATCTCACGCGCGACCGCGAAGGCGCCCTTGGTGAGGTGCTGAATGTGGAATCCCTACCCGCATATGCGACAAACACATCATGGCTGGAGACGACCGCCGCGCACCTTGAGCAATGGGTTAAACACGACGGTTCAGCTAAATTGTTGGCGGGATTCCGAATGACATCGGAAGAAATTGTCGCGCTGCTTCGCCGCATCCCGGCATTAAAAGCGGAAAAATATCTGGACAATTGCGGATGCTTCTTCAGTGCTGCCGCTTTCGGCTTGGCCACCGCCTTCGATCACAGGGCGGCGTCATCACAGCTTTACCTGCACATCAATCGAGACGCCGCCGGCAATGCGATGATCGTGGCGTTGCGGGTGTTTGGATCGGGAGACTGATGCTTCGTCCGTGAGTTTCACGACGAAGGCAGCTGCTAAACGGTTTTCTGTAGGTTGCGAAAGATACGCTCTTCGCGGTCGGCGCACTCTAGAAGAATTTCGCCTAGGCGCGCGTAAGCGCGCGCATCGGTTTCATGCGCTTTGCAAAGCACAGCGCCCTGCACCGCAAAGTCACGCCAGCGATCTCCAGTTTCGGTCATCGCGCGCGATGCTTCGCGCAGCGGCTCGGACTCAAGCAACTCGCCTGCTTCCTGCAAGAACGCAGCAAATATGAAGCGGAATCCCGCTCCGCCGGTTCCGATTTCCTCCTGCATTCGCACAACGCTACCCACCCAGACTAGCGCCTGTTCGCCTCCTAGACGTACTGGCCATTGCGCCATCCGGCGCGCCAGACGCCGGATTCCGCGTACTCCAAGGAACGGCATTGGTACATCCAGCATCTGCTTGCAGGTATCGCGAATTGCGCCGCGTACGGCAGTCGCCAGATCCGGCGATTGCGGCACGACGTCCGGGTAATAGAGCAATCCGCGCGGCGCAAAAGTGCCTTTGGCGAAACGCGCGCGGCGCAGATCCGCCGCTGGGCAGACAACCGTATCCTCAAAAACGGGGTCGCTCAGCAGATAATCGTTGTCCCGCTTACCATAGGCAACAAGATTGTGCGCATTGAACTGAAAGCGCATGTCGGAAGGAAAGTACGGGAGCCAAAATACGCAGGTTTGAAGTCCTACCGGCTGTCCCTGAGCCAGCAGTTCGTCTAGTGCCTGCATGCCGGCGTTTTGATCTCGAAACCGCAGGTGCCGCATGCGCACACCCAGTCGTTTGCACACATTCTTGATGATGCCGCGCGGCGCGCTACGATATGAAGTCAACGGGATGCCGCCCATCTTGATCAGAGGCAGGTGCACGAAAAAAAGCCCCCCGCCGATACCGAAGACCATCGGCTCGCTCAGGTCGAGACCACGCTGGCGAAGCAAAGCGCTAACGGTGCCACTTTCGCAGTGCCCGGAATGACGGTGATCAAATTCCATCGACCTTTCCATGCGCTCTTTCTCCTCCAGCCCCTGTGGGCGGTGCAGGGATGGTGCTCAGGGTTTCGACGCTAATTCCGAGTGCTTGCGCATAGCGTGCCAGTAGCTCTGGTTTTAGGCGCGCAAATACTTCCGGCTTCAAGTGGCGACGCACGCGCAGGCGCCAGATTCCGGCATTCGCGGAAAGCAGCGCCACTGTCATCTGACAGCGCGCCATATGGTAAGCGAGGGGACTGGCAAGCCCGCGCTCGACCTGCTGGCGCGCGTTTTCGAGAGCCTGCCTGACCTGATCGACCGCTTGAGCATTGACGATCTTTTCAACTTCCCAGCCGCGGCTTGGAACGACAATATAATGCCCGGCGTCATCCTGGGCATAGCAGGCGCGGCGATTGCCCTCGAGCATCGACTCTTCCTGAGGCACGTCGGTTGCTTTCATGGGGCTGCTCCAGCGCGCCCGGCTAAACCACAGTAAGATGCATGTAGTAGACGGAAAAGCGAGCGCTTTCGGGGATATAGCACAGCAGGCGGTCGCCCTTCTTGAGCCGTCCGGAATAGAAAAGTTCTTCCAAGATCAGATAGATTGCCGCCGATCCAATATTTCCTTTACTGGTGAGATTGGTGAACCAGCGCTCCATGGGAATGACAAAACCGCACCCTGCCATTGCATCGTGCAGACGTTCGCGAAAATACTCCGATGAGTAATGCGGCAGAAACCACGTTACGTCTTCGGCACGTAAATCATGGCGCCCTGCTATGGCGGGTAATGCGCGCTGAACGGTCGCAGGCAGAACCTGTTCATTGAGCAGGCGCGCATCCTGTTTTACGGCGAAGTAACTCTGCGCCAATACGTCTTGCGGACTCGTCGCCTCCCGCCAACCCTGCAGACTTCCGTCCGGTCTCTTAATCGCACCACTGTACATACATACCGGCATGTCCCCGGCAAACGATAGGCCATCGATCCAGTCCACGCGCAAAGACAGCCGTTCCGGGTTGGGTGTTGGACCCAACAACGCGGCGCCCGCCCCATCCGACAGCATCCAGCGCAGAAAGTCCTTTTCGAATGCTAGCTCCGGCCGGTTCTCGATGGCGGCAAGCTGTGCCTCCATTTCCGGCTCGAAATTCAAGCCGCGCATGAAACTCGATGCAAATTCCGACCCGGTGCTGATTGCATGTCGTGTCAAACCCGCAGCAACATTGAGATAGGCCGATTTCATTGCGCTCATGCCGGATGTGCAGACACCGGCTGTCGATATCACTTCGATCGCCGGCCAAGCAAGTTCGCCGTGGACCATGTTGCCGTGCGCAGGCTTAATCTGGTCAGGCCCCGCGGTACCGCAAGCGAGCAAACCAATCTGCTCGGGACTGACGTCAGAACGCGCTAGCAGCTGGCGCACGGCCTGCGCTGCCATCTGCGCGTTGTTGTGAGTGTATTTTCCGGTTCGTGGGTCTATTGCGTAATAGCGGGTGCGGATACCGTTGTTGCGCAACATGATACGTCGCGCGCGCGATGGCTTGCCACCCACCATACCAAGCAGCTGTTCCATCTGGTCATTTTCAACAGGTGCGTTCGGCAGGAAGCCCGCCAGCTCAGTAATGTATACGGTAGCTGCCATATATTAATTTAATTATAGTGAATGTCTTGCCCGAAACTTATATGCACTATTCTGGACTGCCACCCGACTCTAGGCGTAACGCCCTAGCCGGTCGGTGGCCGATCCGGATGGCAGCTCGAGTTGCACTACCTCTGCGTCCATGCGCTTGCGCAGCAGCGGGCGCAATACGGCACGCACAATGATGCCTAGCGGGACAACGGTCAATATCATAGTCACGAGAAACATCACATACAGCAACAGCACAGCCTTTCGCGACCCAGACCCTGGCGGTGCAATGCGCCTCAAGAGCCTGCCCCAAACCAGGAAGCTGCGATGCGCGATCCTTTCGCCGACAATGTAACCGGGGTTCACATGCACCGCCCCTAATCCCGCCAACAAGGATGGAACTGTCCCAGATTGTAACAGATGTAGCGAATCTGCTATGGCACGACCAAATCGCGCAGCCCCGGCAATGTCTGCTTCGCTCACCCCGGCTGGCGGAAAAATGCCCCAGAATCCATCCTTTTTTCCTGTAAGCAGCCAGCGTGGCGTGGTTACAAACGTTGCCCATGGAGGCCCCTGATCCACCAAAACCGCGTTGTCGATAAGCCTTGCTCCGGCGGCCGAAAGTAACATTTTGACCTTCTCCTGCGCGGTCAGCCACATATTGCGACACGCGATGAAGGTGATTACGGGCGTATCGTTGAGCACGCGCGCGGCGGGCGATTTTAGGAATGCCACAATCGGAGGCGAGGGGGACAGAAACCATACCTGATAGGCTAAAACAACGAGATCGAAATCACTGTCTAGCTCGAAAGACAGTGGTTTCAGGCGCGGTGGATCGAGATAGACCGACTCCGGAAATACATCCAGAAAACTGAAAAAACCCCATGGAAACGGATATGGCTGCTCCGGCTGCAGGTTCTGCCATATGATTTCCACATCCGCACGCTGCGCCAATGGAGCCATAAACGACTGGGTTGCGCGTGTCAGCTGACCCGTCTGGGAATAATAGAGCACTAGAATGCGCTTCATAACGGGCTCCTGTCCCGAAAGTTTGCGTTCTCACGAAAAGGGAATTACAGACCGGCCAGAGCGTTCGCCCCATGCTTCAGTCCGCGGTCTCCTCCTGTTCTTCCTCTCCCTCAATGAGCCGCATGAGACTCCCGCGCGGCAACTTGCCGGTCGCATTGCGCGGCAGGGACGTCAACAGGCGCAATGGCCGGGGCAGAAATACAGGATCGATGCGCCGACGCAGGGCCGTCAAGATCTGACCACGGCTCAACCCCGGGGCCACCACAAATGCGGCAAGCCGGTTTTCACGGTTGCCATTCGCGTCAGGGAGAAAGAAAGTTCCATCAAGTATCCCATCAATTTCGAGCAACAGTCGGTTGAGATCAGAAAGGGAGATACGCTTCCCGCCGATCTTGACCAAATCCGTATTTCGGCCGAACAACACGAACTGGCGATTATTGCGAATCTCTACACTGTCGCCCAAAGTGATGGGTTCCGGCAAATAACTCGCTTGGACGCGAAATCCGTCGGCATCTACCGCAACCTGGATATCTTCGAACGTCTCCCACACCTCGGTTTCCGCCTGTCGACGCGATGCGATCGCCCCGGTCTCACTGCTGCCATAGAATTCAATGACGTGGGTGTCGAATTGGCTTTCGGCCTGTTCGGCAAGACGCGCGTCCAGCGGCGCAGTCGAACTCAGTATGAACTCAACGGCGGGCAATTGCACACGGTCAAGAACACATGCGCGCACGTGGACAGGCGTCGTAACAAGCATGCCCGGGCCGGGAAAAGATTCGAGAACGCGACGGATGTCTTCCGGATAAAATGGCCGCTGCGCTTCCACGACGTATCGATGCTGGAGCGGTAGAATTACAGAATAGACAAAGCCGAACATGTGCTGCGGCGGGACAGTGGCCACCGCATAACCTCCGCGCTCCGCGTCCAGACCCAACCGCCTGCCAGCAACGCGCGACTCGTGTACAACCCCTCCCCAGTATTTTGGGTATCGTTTCGGTCGACCGGTACTGCCCGACGTAAAGGCGATTGCAACTAGCTGTTCGGCAGGGAACGTCAGGTCCTCCGCGCCGATTGACACAACCGGATGTTCGGTACCGGAATAGACCAGAGTTTCCATTATCTCCGGCTGCTCCGGCTTATCCGTAAGGCAGTACAGGTCCGGATATTCCTGCTTGAGCGACTCAAGGACTTGAGGCGCGCGACTCGAGGGAAACAGGCTCACCTGTCGGCGCATCATCGCCGCGGCCAGACCGACAAGAAAAAAATAGCG
Source organism: Pseudomonadota bacterium (assembly GCA_021834245.1). Classification (GTDB taxonomy): domain Bacteria; phylum Pseudomonadota; class Gammaproteobacteria; order Acidiferrobacterales; family UBA6901; genus JAJXUF01. The sequence continues at coordinate 2,499 of JAKBDW010000449.1, read as the reverse complement.
GTCGTCGCAATGATTCAGCACGTGACTGCTCGCAGGCAACCTGCGTGCCAGGGCGGTTACATCCTGGAGGAATCGGGCGCGTGTAATCTGCAACCCTTCGCGCCACACGACCGGGTCGTCATGGCGTCCAGGTGGCAGGAAGGTAATGTCGGTCATTTTGGACAGACCTCGGTGACATCGCGCACGACATCTACATCATGCGCTTTGACCCCTCGCCACAGACCGGCAGGAGAAATATCCTGGATGATATTCCACAGTTTGACGGTGCCGTATTGGCGAAACCGCAAATAGCGGTACATATGCTGCGCCAGAAAAAGAAGCACGATGAGCAGATAATAAAACACATTAACAAACAGCGACCATGTCGCAAGCGGAGCGTAGAGGCCGAGCGCCAAAGCTAATACAGCAGCGGAAATGAAGAAAAACACCCATTGCCAGGTGAGTCGGCGAGCCAAAGCATGCAGCGGCGGTGGCAGGGATCCACGATAAGCCAGTTGCATCATGCGCTCAATAATCGGCACTGCGCCGGAGCGCAAAGTATTGGCAAATAGCAGCATCAGGCCCAGATTGATGAAGATCGGTGGCAGGAATAACGCATACACCGAGTTTGTTGCGAGGTTCACCCCACCGGTAAGGGCAAGAAGACTATAGACGACGAGCCATGGTCCGGAACGCACCTTGCGCCCTTTCCTTTTGGCGACGAGCCCACCTACAACGAAGGTGGTGAGGTATGCCACGCTCAAAAGGACGAGCGTCAATACAGCTACGCGGGGTGCCTCGGCCAGTATCAGGACGTGCACCGCGAACGGATAAAGAACGAGGCCGAGCACCTGAAGCAAGGCGCGCACGAGAATTAAGTCCCGTCAGTGGATACGGTTCTGCTCAACGTGCCGCGATAGCGTGCGCAGAGAGTAGAATATGTCCGCGTTATTCTTGTCATCGGACTGGAGTTTAAATCCGTACTTCTTGGAAATCGCCAAGGCGAGCTCCAAAGCATCGATGGAATCAAGACCGAGACCCTCACGGAACAAAGGTGCCTCGGGGTCGATCTTTGCCGGATCAACGTCCTCCAGATTAAGGGATTCGACAATTAGCCGAGCAACTTCTATTTCCAGATTCGTGGCATTCGACATCTACAATCACCTATTTTGCACTAATAACAGTAAACAAGTCCCCGGATCCTAGGCTGCCCACGATCCTCCTGTCCCGGGTCGCCGGCAACTTTGCGACCAAGATCGTCGCACCCGACCCGCCACTACCGGTAGGGTCGCAAGCGAGCATTGCGTGGTGTTTTTTTGATTTTGCCACAGAACAACACGCCGGACTATGCGCGGAATCTGCGGTCCCAAGTTAGTAGTGTATCAATCCGTGGCATTCCACTTGGTGCCTGTCACTCCCATGCTCTAATTGTATATAGTCCGTATGCCAGCACCGCACAACATGTTCCCCCCCCCCATTCGAATGGGGACGTCATGTTGCCTGGGCAGAAATCGCATGTGCTCGACGATTGCCACAACAATCGCCGAAAATCTAGGTGGAAGCCCCAGAATCCCCAAGAATTACTAAAGAAGTATAACAGAATCAAGCGGGCGGAGCTGACAATGACCCCGTCTACGGCCAGCCTGCCCGGTCAGGAGCACAGCAGCCGCATTGATTCGGGTGTGGGTGGTCTTTCGGCAGAGTCCGGGAGTCCGCCGATCGGCGCCAAAATGAAACATGGAACCAATCTTGGACCCGTTGACGGTCGCCGTGGCGGCATCGTGGCCTTTTCGCCATTTTGGTCCCCTAGACAGATCAAAACCCGACTCGCCAGCGGGTCAACTCTCTTCTTTAACAACAGCTTCGATTTCAAGCAGCAGATCCGGCCGGCAGACATCGGCCCGCAGATAAAGCACCGGTACCTGCGGTCGTAACAATTGCCCGATCCTGCGGCTAATTAGTCCGAAGTGCGCCGGATCTCGGATATAGGCTTTGAGATGACTGACGCTGTCGAGCCCATGGAACTTGGCCCTTTCCTCCGCCCTGGCACCGTCAATTAGGGTGCGCAAGTTGCGCAATGTCTCCTCAAGCTGCTCCGCCGGATCATTCGGGTGCATGGACTCATGTCCGACAATACTGGCTGTGCCCGAGATATAGAGACAACCGCGTCCACCATCGCAGCGCTTGAAAGTGGCCCGCGCAAATGAAGGGCTACGTGGGCCGTACTGCGGCGGGTAGCGGTAGGCGCTGATCTGGCGCGGATTCTCGCGATGTCTGCCCGGCTGGCGGCCCGCGATGAAGTAGATAACCGTGTCGCCGTCAATTGATCCCACCGCGCTCGCCGCCGGCAACCTCCCCTCGAACATACCGTAGCGCGTTTGCAAGGCCTGAAAGCGGCCGCGGCAGAAAACCTGATAGCGGTCCAGTCCACCAATTACGTCGCCTATGCCTGGGAAGTAGTTCCACATCCGCAGCAGATGCGGATAACCTTCAGCCTGCAGAATGGAGATTATGTGCTCG
>JAKBDW010000002.1:0-12042 GCA_021834245.1 Pseudomonadota bacterium | reverse complement strand
TGTCAGCGGTACTGTCAGGGGCCTCATCGAACCACGTCTCACAATAGCGAATCGTTTTTCTTGTGAAGAGAATCAAGAGGATCCACCCTCTGATGTGGTGGGGCTGAAAGATGCACGATATTCGCGTAATGTCGCGCCGGAGAAATGCGAGGCAACCAATCCGAATAGCGCTTCCAGGTTCTCGAAGAGCCTTTCAACGGAAGGGACGTCAGGAAAATATGGACTTCCACCAGGCATAAACTCCGACGAGTGCTGCATGAATTCAAGATATGGTGCAGAACGCGTGGCGGCAGCCACTATCATCTCGCGCATTATTTCTGGGCGCGGCCCTAGTGGTCGGAACCAATGTATTGGTTCACTCAGGCGATGTGCTATGGGGCCGATGATTTTCCATTGGTAGCACCCAGGCAGCCTGCGATGCAGGCGTGATCGTCCGATAGTCATCGGTATTTCCAACAAGGCAGAGCTGCCGGGGCGCGAGATGTCATCCAGGTCGATAAAGTACGCATGAGCTGGGAAGTCCGTGTAGTCAGGCCCACCCTTGCCGCCAGGGGCACCAGCGTTGCTGCTCCATGAAATACCAGGCGTTACAGAACAGTCAACGGTGTAACCATGTTTCAAAAGCAGGCGCGCATAGCGCTCATCAAATGCCCAGCGGCCGCCACGATGGCTTGTCATCTTGACCTCAAAGGTCTGTTCCAGCAAGTCTGTCATGAAGCCGATCTTCGCGTCGATTACGTGTTCGGGATATTCGGTCAGGTATGGATGATACGAGGCGTCGTTGTCGGTAAGGGCATATTCCGGTGGACTGTGCCAGGCGTGGATGTGCAAACCAATCTCGCCGGCGCTTCGACGGATGATGTCTCTCCCGAACTCGATAAAAACCGGATCTGTCGCCATTTCGTAGTTGGTGAGGTAGGTTGGCTTGAATCCATAGCGCTCGCACAGTGCCTGAAAGCGGGGTAGAAAGCGTGCATTCTGCGTCTGGACCGTACCAGTCTGCCGCCAGGCATTGTCACCCTCGGTATCTATAGTGATAAGAAAAGTCGGGGGCGTCATGACTCAGAGGCATTAGCTGGTTTACGTATGCCAGGAATCCAGTGGCCGAGATCACGTCCAGAAAGCTGCTCAAGCAAGGCAATATCCTCCGCAAATTCTACTTCCAGCATCGCTCTAGTTGCAGTGGAGAAGTGGGTACGGGGCGCCACTCGGGTATTGAGCTCACCTACTTTCTTCAGCATCTTATGGGCAATATCTTCATGGCGCCCAAGCAGGCGCTTTCCGATCCGCCAGATTTTGCGCATCATGGGGGTGGGCTTTTTCAGACGTTCGGCAAGCCAGTAAAAACGCCGGTGCTTATTCGCGTTGACGATCGGAAAATCGTTCCTGCCATCGTCTGGCAGTTCCAAGAAATTCAGAACGTCCAGATAAGCCTGTCGCGCATTGGCTTTCATGTCTTCCAAGAAAACGAGCTTGACCTGTTCTTTTGGAAATACAGAGTAAAGTCTGGATAGCTGAGAGCCCAGGCTGCATGCATCGCGATATTGAAGGTGATCGGGTGCCGTGCAAGTGTGAGGCAGGTGGCGACCGAGGCGGCGCTGGGGCTGCAAATCCCAAGCCTTTTCAAAGTTCAATTCATTTTCCTCGGCGGCGTGAACCAACTGGGAATGCAGCGAATGAGCCATTTCAACGGGATTCCGCAGAAAAACGAGCAGCCGCGCCTGGGGGTTCATGCCGTGTATGGCGGGAATCGCTTCTTGTGAATAGAGATACCATACGGAAGCTTCACCCACCCACTTGTGCTCTGGGCGCGCATCGGAAAAGAGATTCAAATAGTCTGACCACTCCCGTATCACCCGATAGTCTGGATGGTCGGTATTGAAAAAATGCGGCTCCTTGAGCCGGCTCATGAAAACATTAGGATGGGTATTCAAATAGTCCTCCGCAAATGCCGAGGTGCCGCATTTTGGAGCGCCGACGATGAAAAGGTTAGGAATGCGCTGTGCCATATCGCTGTTATATGGTGGATCGAATGCCTAAGCGGCGACGCACGAATAGCCACATCCAGACATTCCATAAGACGATGGAGAATGCAGTTGAGAATGCGGCGCCTTCGATGCCGTAACGTGGTATTAGACTCAAGTTTAGTATGACATTGGCCGCTACTGCGGTGGCGTTGATGTAGGCCGCCCGTGCCTGATGCCCTGTCATGATCATGAGATAGCCTACCGGTCCGGTGAGCGCGTTGACCATTTGGGCGGCAAACAGAATCAATAAGGCATTTCTTGCGTTCTGAAATTCCGGACCAAAGATTCCCAGAATAAAATGGTTAAATAAGAGCATTACCAGCGTGACGAAAGCGGTGAACCCAAAGCTTATTCGAGCCGCAAGGCGAACCACCCGCTGCAGTTCGTCGGTTTTTCGGGCATGAAAATATTCCGAGATCATCGGCGCACAAATTGCGTTGGCAGCCGATAAGCCGAAAACGGCAAGATCCGACAGGCGCACAGCCACCGAGTAGATCCCTGTTTCACGGGCGGGCAACATGGCGCCTATCATCAGGAGGTCCGTCTGCTTCAGGGCAACATGCATGGATGAAATGAGAAACATGGGAAAGGCGGTGTGCAACCAGTGCGCGCCTTCGAAAATTGGTGGGGTGGCTCTGACAGCTGGAGGCAAGCTGGAGAAAAGCAGCTTCCCGCCCCAAATGAAGGCGACACCCGCGGCAATCGCCTGTATCAGCATGGCGTTGCCGGCCGTCAGTGTGTTGGGCCGATAAAGCCACCAGGCGCCCAGGAGCAAGATGATCAGTATGGGCCGCACCACCCCGTCAGGCAGGTCAGCCAGAAACACCCTTTTGAGGCCGCGCAGTGCCGCTTGGCGTAGTGTCGAAAGCGCAAATAAGGGGATGAGTATTGCGGCGATGAAAAAAGTGTGTTGCTGTTCTGGTGGCCACGTACGTCCTGAGTGGAGGGCCACGCCGAGGACGAGTAAGGTGCCTGCCAGGCTGGCGGCAAGAACCATGAGCCCGGCGCGCGACAAAAGGCCGCGCAATAAACCCCAATCTTTCTGTGTCACATAAATCGATACGAAACGCATGAACGCCGTATCAAAACCCAGGCAGGCCAGCAGCAGTAGTACGTTAACCCAGGCCAGAGCATATACGTAGATACCCAATTGCTGTGCGCCCAAGATGCGGGCGAGAACGACCTGGAGGATGAAGCCTATTCCTAATCCGAGTGATTTTCCTGCAAAAGATCCTACGGCGCCTCGCAGGAAAGTGGCTCCCACGCCCTGGCCATGCCGAAGCCGCTTGAACAGGGAAGACAGCGCCATGCTGCCCATCAGGTGGTTTTCCGCGCCGTCGGCGTCTGGGCGTTCATCAGGCTGGAAAACAGCTGTGCGTAAAGTGGTCGAATGCTGTCGGTGCTGTGGTAGAGGTGCTGGTACTCGCGGCAGCGGGCCGACATGGCGTCACGCTCTGGGGATGGTTGCGATAGCGAGATCACCGCATCGACGGCCTCGGCGATACTGCTAACCTTGCAGTAGACACCGCTTTCTCTCAGCGCTGGGTCGAAAAACGATATCGTTGGCAGGCCACGGGCCCAGGCTTGGACGAAAGTATTGGGAAAGCCTTCGACATCAGAGGTATTGACGAACACGCTGGCGTGATCGAAATGGGGCTCGGTTTCCGCGTAAGGGATGAATCCGAGAAACTCCAGATTCGCGATATCCGACGCAGCGGACTTGATCGCCTCGTAATAAGCATGGGCGGCATGATCGGAACCGACAGGGCCGCCGATCATGCGGAAACGGAGCTCAGGTAAAGCACGTGCAATTTCGAGGAACCGATCGGGACGTTTTACCTCGCGGATGCCTCCTACCCAGAGCACATATTCCCGTCGCGAGGTCGGAGGTGGGTAAGGCGGATCATAGGCATTGGGTATGACCAGGGACTCGCGCCCGACGTGTTCGTGACATAGCCTTTTTTGGCGTTCGGTTTGCGCAACGATGGCGTCCACTCGCGCCAATCCGTGCCGATAAAGCCAGCGGTCGCGCGCATACCTTAGGCGCACCTGTGCCGGGTTGAAATCTGTATCACTGGCACCCGCAAACACGGATTTCTTCTTGTGGAGGTGGCAGAATTCGGCGACTACTCCCGTGAGATAGCCGGCACAGGGTTGGTAGTAGATATCTGCATCTGCGCGTTTGAGCGCGGCCCACACACCCGTCAGACGGGGGTGAACGAAGCGCAAGATCGGTAAGCCGCCGGAAGGTGTGTGGGCCTTGAGGATTCGGATACCATCAATCAATTCGCTTTCCGCTTGCCCGTGGTCGAGCGTCACCACTGAAACTTTGCAACCCATGCGGCGCCACAAATGGGCAGCAATACTGTGCTGCAATTCGGCGCCGCCGACGAATTTCAACGTACCTTTGTTGGCCAGAACCGGATAGACGTTCGGAAGGACCAGGCACACATGGGGTGCCAACGTTAGATCAGAGGCTGTGGAGAGCGGCGGTTGTTTCATGATGGGCGCGTGGGGTGTCGTTCAGCGCATCGCTAGATTTTCCGGATTTTGATAATTTTTGCGGGCACTCCGGCTACAACGGCCCGCTCTGGAACGTCATGGATGACTACGGCATTTGCTCCAATAATGGCGTCGTCTCCTACCTTAATTGGTCCCAGAATACGTGCGCCGGCACCAATGTAGACAGATTTTCCGATGACGGGTACATCATATAAGTCAGATCGTCCCCCTATGGTGACATTCGGACCAATATACGTTTGATCACCGATAGTGGCGCGTGCATGAATGACCGTGCCGATACCCTGATAACTGAGTACGATGTTTTTACCGAGCTTTGCGGAGACAGGCAAGGCGACACCAAAAAATATCCTATTTATTGCATAGATAATCCGCGGGAGTATCGGCACTCGCCATACGTAACACCAGTGGCCAAGCGCGTAGAGTCTTAGAACCATTTCAGTCAGATTTCCAACGTGGAAGTGTAGATTCCACGCAATTTCTGGGCGGAGATGGATAGAGTCGCATGGCTTTCTACCCAGCGCCTTTGCAAGGGGCCGAGTAAGTTTCGTTCCACAGCTGCTCGCACTATCGTCGCCGCGAGTTCTACCGGGCTGCGATCGCTAACGATCTGCCATGGGAGTGGTAGGATCTGCCCTATATCAGAGTAGGCGGTGCTGACTACCGGCGTACCAACGGCCATTGCCTCAAGCACAATATTGGGAAAACCTTCATGCTGGGACGTCGAGAACACGACGTTGCACTGCGCCATGATTTCTGGCACATCTCGCCGCAGACCGGTGAAAACAATTTTGTTCCTATGGTCTAGCGCTTGATAGGCGTCGATTACGCGAGCCTTGTAATCCCCTGTATTGGTAAGTTGGTCGCCCACAAATAACACGCGCCATTCTGGATTGGCGCCAAGCAATACTTTTGCAACCTGGAGGGCGAGGAGATAGTCCTTTTGGGGTTTGATGCTGCCCACTAGACAAGCGACCTTTATAGCTTGATCGCCGAAGAATTCCTTGCGGTAGTCGTGGGTACACTTTTGCACGCGCTGGTCCAGTCTAGGTAAATTGATCCCGTTCCAGACGCAATGGACCCGGCTCTCGGAAAATCCGAACATGCGCTGCGCGAAGCGCGCGCCTGAGTGCGAATTGGCAATAACTGCGTGGGCAAGGTGGCGGGTGGGCCAGTGGATCAGGCGCTGCAAGAAATTTAGACTGTAGTCGTCGTTCCGCTCAGAATTGAAAATAGGAATACCAAGTCCTATCCCTGAAATTCTGGAATATATATCGGCATCAAACAGAAAGCTATGGACGACATCGGCGCGAAAATTCCGCATGAAGCGCCGCAGGCGAAAAAGCACCGCGGGGTCAAGCCTCATGCGTTTTTGATCGGCAACCAGTTGCACCCCGCTATCCGCCAATTCGTCGGCCCGCGGGTTCGCCCGGTTGAGCGTATAGATGGCTACAGCATTGCCCATTTGTGAGAGTTCACGGGCTAAGCCGATCAACTGGGTTTCTGCACCACCGTAGATCAAGTGACTTATGACAAAGATTACACGCATTACCGGGAATCACTTAGGCATCTGCCGGTTTCCTAGCGGCGGACATATATGGGACTATTGTCGATGGGTACAATTGTTTTGTGCATGAAGTGAAACGTCGTTCCGTCGAGTCAATTTGTTCACGCTTTTTTGTCCATGGGGCTCGTGGAACGCACCGTAAGTGAAACGTCTAGCTAGCGGGGGTCTTATGCCCGCGGGCCAGCAGTGCCGTCCTGCCGAACAGGATTCCAGCCATGATCCAGAGCATGGCTTGATGGTCTTCTGGCATGAACTTGTCGTTGGCAATGCCCTCTACAGCCATGAGGAGTACGGCGGCGCGTCCCCCCTGAAATAATCCTTTCATCACGCTGTCTGTTTCCTCCTTGGCCATTTGTCCAAAACGGCGCCAAAGGAATATATAGAATGCGGCGATTAGCGCACCACCGATTAGTCCGAAATCCATGGCCACACCTAAATAGGCATTGTGAGGCAGACTGACGGGCAGGATTGCACCGGTCCTCATAGCATGGGACCACAGGATAGATGAAAGTCCGTTTCCAAATAATGGGTGGTGCCAGACTTCGGGCAGCAGTGGCATCCAAATGTCGTTGATGCGCCCGGCCGAAACCGTAGAAAGGTTGTCGCTTCCAAATCCCATGGTTGCACGGTGAAAGAATGCGGCGGGCAGTAATAGAAGAGCGATACCCACTACGGCAATGCCCGAAATGAGGGTACGGATGCGTCTGCGGGTGACAAGAAAATACGAGAAAATGACTGCATAACCCAGGAAGGCGCCGCGTGAGAAGGTTAGCAGCATCACCGCGGTTAATACCCCCAGGGTTAGAAGGAAAAAGAGCTTGAGTTTTCCTGCTGGCAACGAGGCCCAAGTAAACAAGGTAACCGCGATCGCAAGATTGAAGGCAACGCCCATCTGGTCGGCGTGCAGAGCGAATACGTCTAGCACGGTACGTGCGTGGGTCGAGGCCAGAAAACTCAGCGAGAATCCACTTAGCGCCAAGTAGGCGATGATTGCCAAAGCGAACAGCCAGAATCCGATCAATACGAGCACGACAAGGCGCAGCGGGCTCATGCCATGATAGACCGCCTGGGCAACAATATAGGTAAACAGCATGACAAGTAGGGGTTTGCCGAGTATGTTACGTAGGTAACCCGCGGCGTTATCGAACCCTATGCCTTCTTGCGCAAACAAGGAAGGGATCTCGCCTACATGGCGGCTGCCAATTAGTCCAGCCACGACGAGCGCCAGGGCATAAAGCCAGAACCATTTGGGTAGACTGATCAGCGCACGTCGGTTCCAAGCATAACTGATGGTAAACGCGAATACGGTGCCGACTAGAATTAAGTTATAGGGGTTCGCGCCAGTAATCCCAAACATCGAGTGCGCGTTTAGCGAGGTATCGGCAATAGGCATAAAAATGGCTAGCAAATAGATGCCCAGCCGGTGGTTAGAGAAGACCAGGGTCGCCGCGGCTAGGATGACGAAGAGGATGGAAGAGAAGATGCCGCCGACGAAAGCGGTGGCCAGGCCCCAGAACAGTGCAGAAAAAACCAGCAAGCCCAGGAAGAGCAGCAGCGTGCCGAGGGAGAGGCCGGGCTTTTGTATGCTCAGCGATTGGTTGGGCATCTACGTTGCGTCCTGCGCGGGCTAGCGCTTTCCAGCGCGCTTGCGGGCGGCGATCGCCAGCGGGGTTGGGTGGGCGGCGCGCATCCTCATGATGCGCCGTTGCCTACGAGCCAGTGGCGGTATTGGGGCTGCATGCTTTGCAGCATCTGGTCCGCAAACTGGACGTGCGCCCGATAGTCGGCCGTGCTATAGGGTCCCAGGCTGGAAATGCGCACCAGCATGCCGGCCGGAATCTCGCCCGTTGCGCTGTATTTGATTTCGGTGAGCAGGCGGTCCAGGCGCGAGAGCACGACGCGATTGCCCATGGTGAACCAGTAGGTGACGGCTTCGTGTCGCTCGCCATGGACGGCGTACATCTGTGTGAGCGGAATGCGCTCGCCGTTGACGACGACGTTGCGATGGTCGAGATGCTCGATCTTGAAGCCCTGCGCTGCGTAGCACACTTCCTGGCGGTGCGCCTTGAGCTGGTTGTCCTGGTTGTTGCCGAAGGCCAGCACCACCATCATCTGTTGGCCCTTGCTGTTGACGTAGGTGCGGGAGACCATCTGGCTGTAGATGGCGTCCAGGGTGGCCTGCTGACCCGGAGTAGGTAACACCGGCGTTACCGCGGCGTCTTCCTTCCAGTCGCCGAACTGCTTGGGGACCACCTTGGCGAAATCCGGCGCGCTGGCGCCTTGGGTGGCCTTGGTGGGGGTAAAAATTATGGCCAGCGCGGCGCTGCCGATCATGGCGAGGCCAATAAGGAGATATCGAAGGGAAAATTGCTTCATCGTGCGTTCAACTCGTGCAGGGCCTGAACATCCGCCGTGGCGCGGTGCGCTAAACGGACTTCTTCTCCAGCGGTTTGTCGGGCATGAACCATCCCAATATCCAGTCGATCAGGAAAAGTCCCAGGACCGCAGTTACAAACAGCATGATGCCAGCGAACCCATGCAGAAATCCCTGGCCTGCTTCATCGCCCCAGTAATAGGTGATGAGCGCTAGCACAACCACGCGTATCACGTTGGTGATGATGGCCATGGGCATGATGCAGAGGATCAGCAGGATATTGCGCAGCATGCTGGAGTGGCGCATGAGATAGAGGTACAGCAGCCCCATGGCGCTCAGCGAAAAAATGGAATGCAGTCCGGCGCAGGCATCGGCGACCAGTAGCTGATAGGGGCCTATGGTGAGCACGACGCCGTTGCGGGCGATGGGGTAGCCCATCGCATACAGCATGTTTTCCGCCATGATGGACACATGTTGTTTGAGCGGAGCAGTGGCGCCATCGACGACAAAGCCAGGCAAGGGCACCATGAATACCAGAAACAGGAGAGGAAACCAGAATGCCTTGATGCCTGGCCACCCCAGGGTGAGCAGCAGCACGCCCAGGAAGACTGGAATTTGCGAGCCCACGTCGAACATGGGGATGTGCTGCGAGTGGCCGATGATGTAGGACAGAAGACCTAGCAGCAGCAACAGGGAACCACCCAAAGGGTAGGTCTTGGCGGGCATGGAGGGCGCAAAAGCGGATTTGGCCTCCCAGACGAGATAGAGTGCCACGGCCAGGACGATGGGGCCGTGCACCTGGTCGTCGCGCTCCCAGAACTTGGTTGCCAAGTCGTGATAGACCGGCGCATACATCACCACCAGGCCGATGATGACCGGCAGCCAGATCAGCCAGCGCTTTCCGGCCTGGGCCCCCGCGGGGGAGGGGATCGACACACTCGACATTGCAAGCCTCGATGGTCAGAAATGGTTCAGCACTGCCCCGACGAGTTGTGCGCCAGTGCCCTGCAAAATTTTCTTCGCGGTTTCCAGTTGGGCCATGCGAGTATGGTCCTGGCGCACGACAAAGACGGCTCCCCCGGCAAGTGCTGCGATGTTCTGCGCATCCGCATAGCTCGCCAGCGTGGGGGCATCGATGAGGATGATGTCGTAGAGATCGGCGAGTTCGCGCAGCAGTTCCCCGAAGGTGTTGCGCGCCAGAAGTTCTGCCGGGTTGGGGGGGATTGCTCCCGCCGGAAGCACTGACAAGTCCACGAAGGCGGGGATCTTGCATACCGTGTTTTTGGCACGGCCAACCAGGGTCTCGGACAGGCCGGCGCGGTTGCCCAGATTGAAGATGTGGTGTTGCCGCGGATGGCGCAGGTTGGCGTCGATAAGAAGCGTTCTCTCGCCCAGTTGGGAGAAAACGACGGCCAAATTCGCAGTCTGGTAACTGACGCCTTCCTTGTCCATGACGCTGGTGAAGCACAGCGCCTTGTGGCCCGTGTGAAACCAGCGCAGCAGTAGCTGGGTGCGCAGTGCGCGCAGGTTTTCCACTTGCTCGGAATAGGGGTAGTAGGCCGCTACCAGTTCGGGACTGAAATTTCCCTGGCCGGGAAGGAGGTAGGGATAGTCGAACTGCTGGGCCAGGGCATATTGGATGTCTTCCGGCTTGACTAGGCCAAGCTGTAAGGCCGCTTCGCCGAAGCGCTGTCCACTCTGCCTTTGGTGTCGGATGATTTTCTCGGCATCCGCGGGACTGATTTTCCCTGCATCGAGGAGGAGGCGGCCGATGCTGCCGGTGCCCTGCGGCTGGTCGGTGTTGGGCACGGTGTCTACCCCTTTCCCGGATGTCATGTCGTTCATGCTGTTCTCGCTTTAATCGATTGGCCGCTGTGATCAGGCGCTCTGGCTTCTAAATGGGAGCAGGAATCGGCGTGCGCCGGGGAGGGCGCGCGGCTTGCCGAAGGTGGCATTGAGCACGGGAATGTCCAGCATGAGTTGGATATCCTGAGCTGAGCGCACCGGGCGGTCGAGAATCTCCAACAGGAAAGCAAAGCCGACGCCCAGGAGGCTGCCCAAGAATATGGCGGCCAAGGTGTTAAGGATTACTTTAGGGCTTGACGGGGTGGTGGGTGGGACGGCTGGGCTTAGGATTTCCACATCAGTCTGGACAGATTTTGCTTCCAGAGAAGTCTGGCTCAACCGTTGCATCGCAGAGTCATACGCTTGCTTCGCGTTGGTGACATCTTGTTTCAGAATGGACGCTTGATCTCTCTCCTGTTGTATCTCCAGTACTTTCGCCTTTTGGGCAGCAAACGCTGCCTGCAGGCTGGCCAACTGACTCTGGCCGGCCTGGGCGGTGGCGGTAATGCTTTGTTCGGCCTGGGCGCGGGCATTATCCAGTTGTTTTTTGACCGTATTGCGCTGTGCCAAGGTGCTGAGATATTTCGGATTATTGGGGCCAACCGTTTTTTCCATGTCGGCAAGTTGGACATCGAGTTGGACTAATTGCGGGGTAAGTGCCTGGACCACGGGGTTGCTGATGACGTCCGGCAATTCGGCGCGTTCTTTCTGCCGGGATGATGCCTGAATGCTGGACGCTTGGGCTGCAACGAGTTGATTGGACAAATCCGCCAGATGCGCGGTTTCTAAATCCAGGGATTGATCCGATACCAGCCCATGTTGCTGCTGGTATTGAGAGAGTATGTTTTGTGCCTTTGAAAGGCGCTGGCGCAATTGCTCGATTTGTTGGTCGTACCAGGCTGAAGATTGCTGTGCTGGTTGCGTTTTGAGATCGAGATTGGTTTCAATATAAGCCTTGGCGAAGGCGTTCGCGACAACCGCAGCGAACTGGGGGTCGCCACCTTCGAAGGATAAACCAACGAGATTGCTTGTTCGCGAAGGGTCGACGGAAAGTTTCTTCAAAAGTAGATTGGCGATGTAGGTATCTAGATCCCCTTTGCCATGCTCTGATTCTTGAAATTGCTGCTGTAGGGCCGGAATTTTGTCGAGCCCCAAACCCTTTACAACTCTAAGGGCTACTGTCGGGCTGCTAATGATGCCAACCTGCGTAGCGATGTAGTTGGGCGTCAACTGAAAAGGCAGCGTCATCCCCGTAATCGGGTCGAAGCCTTTGGTGTCTATGACGAGCGTCGCGCTCGCGGCGTAGTTCTTCGGCAGCACCAGGCTGATGACGACCGTTGTCGCGACCGTGATGAAAAGGGTGGCGAGTATCACCCACCTTCGCGCCTTCAGCACCAGCAGAAATTGGTTGAAATTCATGGCAGTCCCTTATGGAATTCAGTGAGCCCGCAGGGCTCAGAACAGCGCTTCTTTGACGTAGACGACATCGTCCTTCTGTAGCAGGTCGGACAGCTTGGCAGGCAGTTCCTGCAGCTTGCCGTTGGCGTCTCGGCGTAGGATCTTGATGCCGCGCTGCGTGCCTTGCTGGGTGAGGCCGCCGCCCATGGAGAGCGCCTGCGCCACGGTCATGTTGCGCTCCAGGCGGAATTGCCCAGGGCGGTTGACCTGGCCGTAGAGGTAGAACTGCGGCGCGGGTTGAACGTAGAGGA
>JAKBDW010000225.1:0-12044 GCA_021834245.1 Pseudomonadota bacterium | reverse complement strand
TTGCACCACTTCTCACTGCAAAGCTTTATCAGCCCCCTTGGGTACGAGACATCGCACGCGAGCTCCGAGTTCCGGAAAGCGACGTGCGCCTGCTGCTGCAGCGCACCACGCTGATGGGGGATACGCATGAGATAGTGCATGATCGATACTTTAGCGGTGAAGCAATAGCACGCATCGCTTCAATTGCTTCGGAAATAGCCAGTGAAAGGACCGAGGTGCGAGCAGCCGAGCTTCGTGACCGTCTCGGTATCGGTCGCAAACTTGCCATCCAGATTCTGGAATATTTTGATCGTGCCGGTGTGTCACGTCGGGTCGGCGACGCACATCGCATGCGCGCCATCACGTTGCTGGCGGATGACAAGCAGCCATCAGACCAGAAGTCGGGCACCAGACCTGCAACACAGAATAATGGAAGAGACTCGCACCCCGGTGGGGCGACCTGACTTCAAATCCGGTAGGGGCCGTCAGCCGGTCCTTGGTGGGTTCGACTCCCACTCTCTTCCGCCAATGTCGCCGGGCGGCCGCAAGTTTTCATTGTGGCGGTCTGTTCTGGATTTTAGGCACATGAACAATGGAGAAGAAACATGAGTAATGATCAAACGATCGGTTTTATCGGAATTGGGCAGATGGGCAAGCCGATGGCAGCCAATCTTCTGACAGCCGGGTATCGCTTGCGTGTCTACAATCGAACCGTCGAGCGACTGCGTGATCTGGGTACCGGCGGAGTGACTGCTGCCATGCGGCCGGCCGAGGCGGTAGAACGCGGCGGTATTGTCGTGACGATGGTGGCCAACGATCAGGCTCTGGAAGAGATTGTCCATGGGGTAGGGGGGTTCGGCGACGCGCTTGGTGAAGGTGGTATCCATCTGTCGATGAGCACGGTAGCGCCAGCGACCTCCCGACGGCTCGCCGCCTATCACGCCGACCGTGGCAGCACCTATGTGGCAGCGCCGGTGTTCGGACGGCCGGAAGCCGCGGCGGCCAGGAAACTGTGGATCTGCGTCGCCGGCCTGTCGCCGGCCAAGTTACGGGTCCAGCCGCTGCTCGAGGCTTTGGGCCAGCGGGTCTATGATTTTGGGGATAATCCGGCGGCGGCCAACGTCGTGAAGCTCGCAGGGAATTTTCTGATCGTGTCGGCGCTTGAAGCCATGGCTGAGGCATTTACCCTTGTTGAAAAAAACGGTATCGATCGCGCGCATTTTGCCGGCTTGATGAATGAAACGCTGTTTGGCTGCGTGATTTATCAGAATTACGGCCGGCTGATTGCGGCCCAAACGTACGAGCCGGCAGGATTCAAGTTGTCGCTGGGAAAGAAGGATATTGATCTCGTTCTGCAGACGGCAAATGAAAATCGCATGCCGATGCCGTTGGCGAGCTTGCTGCATGACCGGCTGGTGGCTGGAGTTGCCCGGGCGCGGGGGGATATGGATTGGTCGGCGCTCGCGCTTGGGGTCTCAGAAGACGCCGGTTTGGCCAAGGTCTCTTAACGGCCTCGCTTAGTGGTAGAGGCTGGCCGACGCTTCGTTCGATGGCCTTGGCGCGCGGTGGCAAGCGACCGGCCCATGGTCGGACGTGATGCCGGAAGCGACAACACCAGGCGTACGCCGTCAACCCCCGGACCGTAGTAGTCGGGAAGGTGGCCAGCCTCGAGGAAGCCCAGGCGCGCATAGAGCCGGCGAGCCGGGTGATTGTCGACTTTGACTTCAGCACGACACAGAGTCAGACCTTCGCCGCGCATCCAGGCCAATCCAGCACGCACCAGCCGTTCTCCCCAGCCCTGACCGCGAAGATCGGGGTGTACGGCCAGGGAGTAAAGCCGCGCCCAGCGGGCGCGTCCATTGCTCGCGGCAAGCCAGCAGGATACGGCCTGCCCATTGGTACTTATTATCCAGCGGGCGTGGGGGTTGCGCAGGAGTCTGGCCAACTGACGGCGAGTGAATACGCCGTCAGTTTCACCAAAGCATTCACGCTCGAGCTGTGCAATCCGCTCCAGGTCGGATGGCCCGGCCCGGCGCGTCGCCGGGCGGGTCGCGGTCATTCGGGGAGATGACGTCTCAAGATGATTTTTTCGCCGAACATGGCTGGACGGTAACTCATCTTTACGCGTCGTAGGTTTTCAAAGCCAAGGTCGTCTCCGACGTTGATGTATGTGCAGTCGCCGAATACCTTGCTGAATTCCCGGAACAGATATTGCGCTGCCCCCTGAATGTTGAAATTTGTCTTTTCAATCAACACATTGGCAACATCACGGTTCAGCCGCTCGCCGAATGTGAAACCCTCCAGTCGACCGTCGATGAACAGGCTCAGGCCGTCCAACTGAAGCTCATCGTATAGCGCGATGGCGCGCTGGATCGCCTTGCGCTCCATTTCCAGGTTGTAGAGGAACTCTTCGACCGGTCCATCCGGCAGTGTGCGCAGGCGGTTTTGCATCCAGGTGTTGACCAATGCGCGTGCCTCGTCACGGTGGGTCATGCTGAAAGGCACCAACTCGTGATTAGGATGGGCTCGGCGAAACTGATTGATTTCGTTGCGCTTGGTCTTGTAGGCGTTGCCGCGCAGCTCGATCAGGTCTTGCGTGCGGTAGATGTAATCGGGGTTCGTAACCTCTGCGTGCCAGCGCTCGCCATTGATCAGCGGCGCACCGGAGTGGCCGTCGGTATCCAGGATTTTGAGAAAGTCTTTGTATACAAAGTCGAGGCGTGCCTGCAGTGGCGAGGGATTGTACAAATCCATGATCTTCACGCAGATCTTCAGGGCGCGGTACTGGCGCGAAGTGTCACCGAGCGGCGGCAACAGCATGGTGAGACCGTTGCCATTCAGGGCAAACAGGCAAAAGCACCCCTCGATGATCTGGTAGAAGCCACTTGCCTGGGCGAGCCATATGACATTGTTGGCGAAGCTGTAATCCGACAGTGCGACACTGTTGCGGACACACGCTTCATCAAAATAGGCTTTGGCGTTGTGATCGAACGGATACAGCCGATACTTGCCGGCCACCAGGTAACGCTTGGGTACGGCGTCCTGGCGGGTGGATTTCTGACCCCCTATCGCATCAGAGGAGCGGATGGGTGATGGGCCGACCGGGGTCAGGAAATGTGCATCCATCACGGAGTTGACGGCGTTCAGCATGGGCGGGACCCTCCGTGGTTGAATTCACGGCGGATGCCGGCGCAGCTGGGCGCCGTCACAGGTTCGGGCGGTTCGTTGTCATTCTTCTTGGGCACTGTGGCTCCTTGGGCTTACGTTTAGGCAGGTTAATAGGGGGTGAATTGCAGCAATAAAAAAACGGGGCTTTAGGCCCCGTTGGTGCGTGACGGCATTCGACCACCGCGACCGGTTGGTTGCGGTGGTCGAACTAAATTTGGTACTACAACAATCGATTGAGTCAGTCATGATTCACGTCGCTATTTACTCCCTAGTGTAGACGAATGCAAGTGCTTTTTGTCGGCTCCTTAACGGCAGCGTTATAATTCTTGCCGGTCGTGAATTTCCCGGCGGTTCCTGGGGTGTCTTTCGTCCGCACCCTGGTTGACCAACCCCCTTCTAAATGCAGGCTATTTAGGGAAAACCATGCGCATATTGCATACCATGATTCGTGTTGGTGATTTGACGCGCTCTATCAAGTTTTACACCGAGGTCCTGGGTATGAAGCTCTTGCGCCAGCAGGACTATCCAGATGGCAAGTTTACCCTGGCGTTTGTCGGCTACGGGCCGGAGACCGAACAGGCGGCAATTGAACTAACTTACAATTACGGTACTGAGCGCTATGATATTGGCACAGGTTTCGGGCATGTCGCACTGGAAGTGGACGATGCCGCCGCCGCATGCGATGTCATTCGGCGGCGCGGCGGGAAAGTGACTCGCGAAGCCGGCCCCATGAAGCATGGAACTACCGTGATCGCCTTTGTCGAGGATCCGGATGGGTACAAAATCGAGCTGATTCAGTCCAGAAGCAGCCGCCGGCCGTCCTAGGCATGAGTCGCAATCCCGCCGCTGATCCCGGGCCGAGTGTTGCCGTGATCGTCCCCATTCTGAACGAGGCTAGCCGCATTGAGGCGCAAATCCACTTGCTCTGCCGGGCTGGCATCGCCGAAATCGTCGTGGTCGATGGCGGCAGCGCGGACGATAGCGTGGGGCGCATCCAGCAAATCGCCGATGCCGCCGGAGCCCTTCGCACTGGATGCCGGGTGGCCGTACGGCATGCGCCGCGTGGTCGCGCCCTGCAGATGAACTACGGAGCCCAGGCCACCATGGCCGATGTGCTGCTGTTTGTGCATGCGGACACCAGGCTGCCGGCCGGTGCAGGCGGAATGGTTCAAGACGCGATTCGACGTGGTCATGAATGGGGTCGGTTCGACGTATGCCTGGATGGACCACAGAGGACATTGCGCGTGATCGAACGTGCTATGAATTTGCGGTCCGCGCTCACCGGGATTGTAACCGGTGACCAAGCGCTTTTTGTACGCCGCGACATCTTTACAATGTTGGGAGGATTTGCACCAATTGCGCTTATGGAAGACATCGAATTGTCGCGCCGGCTACGGATGTTGGGGCCGCCTGCCCGCATTCGCATTCCGGTGGTGAGCTCGGCGCGCCGCTGGCACCAAGGGGGTATTCTGCGCACCGTATTGCTCATGTGGGGCCTGCGTCTTCTCTACTGGTTGGGTGTCGCCCCGGGCCGTCTGGCTCGTTTTTATGGCAACGTGCGCTGAACAGGGGTCGGAAATGATTTTATGAAACGACCGGATCTTTTCCTGATGGCGAAACAACCGCAGCCAGGTCTGGCAAAAACACGGCTGGCCCAGGTCTGTGGCGCACAGGGGGCAGCCGAGATCGCCGCTGCCCTAATACGAGAAACGGTTTCCTTGGCCGCCAGCTACTGGCCGGGCGAGGTGTTTCTTTCTGTAGCGCCCGACGCAGGTCACCCACTGTTTCAGGCACTTGCTGCGGAATTCAGCATCCATCTTGTCGGGCAGGGGGAGGGGGATCTGGGAGCTCGTATGTTGCGCTTGCTGGGCGAGGGAATAGCCCGGCGTGGGGCGGCCGCCGTCATGGGTTGCGATGTGCCTCATTGCAAGTGGTCTACCATTGAGCAGGCCTATGAAGCGTTGGCCCGAGGCCGCAATGCCATCGGACCTACCCTGGATGGCGGCTATTATTTCCTGGGATTGCAGCAGGCCACCTCAAGCCTGTTCGAGGGAATCGAGTGGGGCGGGAATCAGGTGTTGCGCCAGACCCGCGCGCTGGCGCTCCAGGCCGGCATTGAATTCGAAACCCTTGAGACACTACGTGATGTGGACACCTGGGAAGACCTGTTGAGCGTTGCGCTCCACTATCCGCCGTTACAGCCTTTCGCTACCCGTTCGCTGCGGGCCGGCTTGCCCGACGGCAAAGGCAGTTAGAACAGACCTCCGTCAGCCTGCGCCCGGGGCCTGACGGCCTTAGGCGTGTTGATCCAGAGCCTCTCGAATTCGACGCCGCGCCGCGTCAGACAATTGCATGGATGCCACCTGCGTCGGCTGGTGGTGGCGGAATTGACGCGCCGCGGTCTGCAGGAATCGCATCTGGTCGGCGAATCGCCGGCAGGCTTTACATATCAGCAGATGTAGACGCACACCCAGACGTTCGCGCCAGGAAAGGCGCCGGTCCAGGGAGTTGGATACGAGAGCAGAGACTTCCTTACACGTCAGCACTGTTTACCTCTTCGCCGCCTTGAAACCAGTTCTGTTCGAGACATCCCCGAAGGCGCAATCGCGCCCGGTGCAGGAGCACCCAGAGATTTGTCGCCGTAACGCCCAAAACCTGACAGATTTCCGCCCCGTCCAGACCATCCAGCTCGCAAAGCACGAAAGCCTGGGCCTGGCGGGTCGGCAGGTGGTCGACGCAGGTACTGAAGATTTCCCAGAATTGCTTCTGCTCCAGGGCCGCCGTTGGGTTTTGCCACAGCGACGGTGCGACGGTCCAATGGTCTGTCCGGCCCGGGCTGAAAAGTGCCTCCAAGGCTTCGTCCGGTTCAAGAGCCAGGTCCACGGGCTCCTCGCGCCAGCGCTTGCGCAGGTGATCTATTATCTTGTTTTTGAGGATTCCGACGAGCCAGGTACGCTCGCTTGAGCGTCCGGCAAACCCTGCGCGCGCCCGAAAGGCCGCAAGCAGGGTTTCCTGAACCAGATCTTCGGCCACAGCGGTGTCATGCAGCCGAAAGCAGGCGAAACGGTAGAGCGCATCCCCGTGCCGATCCAGCCAGCTTTCCGGCGGCGAAAGGCCGCGTTCGCCGGTTTCTGTTTCGTCCGCTTCCGCGCCTATCGAATTCGGGCGTTTTTTGCGCATGTCCGAATCTGTCATCGCTACGCCCAGTAATGATTCTAAGGAAAAGATTACGGTTTTTTTGTGCGACTGGCCAGCGCTCTGCGGCGTCCCGGGCGAAGCTTATCCCTGCCGCGAAAATCAGGATTCCCGCATTTCGATTCCGCTCAGGCGTGCCAGGCAACTGAGATATATCGCCGCATTGGGCGCTACACCGGCGCGCTCCGCTTGCCAAAGCATTTCCCCCATGCAGTCCATCATGCGGTGCTCAGTTTCGTGCTCATCGCCGGTTCGCGCGAGGATTGCCCGGAAATGGGCGCGCACGCCTCGCGGTTGGTCTATGGATAGTTGTTCCGCAATGGCAATGTGCATGCCCATATGCAGAAATGGGTTGGTTTCCCCGAGCTGCGGCGCATAGTCGCGGTCGGCGTAACGCTGCGCGTCATTGAGGATGGGTTGATATTCCGGATGTCGCTGCGCGATAGTGACGATCAACTGCTCGACGCCTTCGAGCGGAATTTCATCGCGGTAGTGCTGCCAGGCTCGAAAAAACACCTCGCGCATGTTCTTGCGGTCATGAGTAAACATGGTATCGGGTGGCCGATCAGGCGCGTGCCCGGAAAAGACCCAGCACCGTGGAATACTGATAAAGATGATTGCTTCCGTCGAGCGGTCCGATTTCGCCATTGCCGTAAAAGCCGATCACTGGCAGACCTGGAAAGCGAGTCCGGATGAGATCCAGGTCCCTGTCGCGATTGCCATAAAAGTGCGGACCGCGACCCATGCAAGGAAAAAGCAACGCAAACTGCGGATCCGCACCCAGTTGCTCGCGCGTTTGTTCGATCGCGAGTCGCATGTCGCGTTCGGCTGTGAGGGCATCGCGCATTGCCCAGAACAGCTTCTGTCCACGGGCCAGGGGATGGGAAAGAGTGATTGACTGATCCCTAATGTTTGCCGAAACGATATGGTTTAGCCGGTAGCGCCCATCACGAATCGCAGTAAGCGGGTCGCCAAAAGTGACTCCGCCCATGATCAAGTGCAAGGGGATGTGTTCCATCTCGCGTACGCCGACGGGTAATGACTGCACCAGGACATTGAGTGCCGGATAGTTGCCCATGCGTAACACGTCATAGCCTTGCACTTCCGCAATCTCAATGGGCGATGTCAGCGCACGCACGCCCTGCGAAGCCTGGATGGCACTGTCACTGCCGTTGACAACGATCTCGACGCGGCCGCCATCGGCGACCCGGCAGCCGCTCCATACTTTGAACGGGCCTTGGCCAAAGAGGTCGCCGGATACCGCGCCGATGCGCGGTAGCGGCATATCGAACCAGTCGGCAGCAATACCCGATGGCGTGCAAAGGCTGAGCACTGCCTGGTCTTCTGTGTCGCCTGGCAGGTCAAGATGCAGATTCTGACCGAACACCATGGCGGCTGCGCCAGGGCTATCGAGGAGCCATTCCTCTTCGGTGAGCACGCCAGCGCCCGTGCAACCAACGATCTGCATGCTGCCCGCAGCGCGCGCGGCAGCGCGCAGTGCGGGTTCGGGGTTGTTTGCGTAATGCGGTGTAAGGAACAAAAGTACGCCGTTGGCGCGGACAAGTTCGGCGCGTTCGAGCGCCGCGCTCACGGCGCGGGCTGCGTGATCCGGATTCGCCTGCGGTCCGTGACTCAGGCCGGTGGCAACGGGTTTAGTCATACGCCAAGCCTATGTTTCCAGGGTATGGAGACTCGCATCTAGAGTCCCCGACTTTCCACGTCCCTGCGTCGAGGATACCACCAAGCAACTCTGCAGAATGGATCATTCCTCGTTCGCCTCGGGGCATCCTTCCAGTCCGCGCCCGGCCTTCAGGAGACCTTCCAATAGCCAATTATACCCCGCAAAAGCATTGACAATACATGGGTGGCCGCGGAATGACGCCGCCATCTATGTGTTGTGGCGTACTGCGTTTGCTTTGAATTACCGAGAGATTATGGCTTTTTGCAGACCGAGCGGCTGTCGGCCAATGTTCACGCCATAGCACAGGCGTCGCATTTTCCGCCACTTTGAGAGAAGGGTGGGTGCGCGCGACAGTGATTGCATGCGCCGCGATGCTATGACCCCGCTTGTGCTCAGGCGCTGTGGATGGGTTTTGCCCTTTGGGTTGTTGGATACAGGCAAAGATCACTGATTATGCAGCGTTCGCAATGCGGTCGGCGCGCAATGCATGTGTAGCGGCCATGCAGGATAAGCCAGTGATGCGCATCTTGCCGGTAGGCCGACGGCACAGCGCGCAACAGGTGTTTTTCCACTTCCAGCACCGTTTTCCCTGGCGCCAAACCGGTGCGGTTGGCGACTCGAAATATGTGGGTGTCGACGGCAATCGTGGGTTCGCCGAAGGCAGTGTTGAGAATTACATTGGCCGTCTTGCGCCCGACGCCGGGTAGCGCCTCGAGTTCGGAGCGTGTCGACGGTACTTCACCAGCGTGCCGATCAAGCAACAGCCTGCAGGTTTTGAGGATGTTGGCCGCCTTGGTGTTGTAAAGGCCAATGGTGCGGATGTGCTGCTTGAGTCCACGCAGGCCGAGGTCAAGCAGCGCTTGCGGGGTATTGGCAACCGGGAAAAGCCCGGACGTCGCCTTATTGACACTCTTGTCTGTCGCCTGGGCCGAAAGCATGACGGCTATCAGCAGCTCGAATGGAGAGTTGTAGTGCAGTTCGGTTGCAGGCGCGGGATTGGCCGCCTTAAGGCGCTCGAAGAGCACGCGGCGTTTGGCGGCGCTGAGCAGGCTCGGTCGCGCGACGCCCGCAGCGTGGGCCGAGCGCGCACGCGGCGCACGACGCGATTGTCGGCCGGCTGGTTTCAGGTGTGGCGATAACGCCCGACTTCGGGCGGGCTGGGACGTGGATTCTGGACAGCCTTCTGACTGATCCCGGCAAGCATCTTGTCGTGCTGTTGCTCCAGCTGGTGCAGCGCGTTGGCGTCAAGCTTGGGAAGAATCACATTCTCGATGAACTGCCCCAGATCGAGCATCGGTGTGGCCCACATGTAGTCGTGCAGGTGAAAGTTGGCGTGTGCATGTTGGCCGAACGGGTAGTGGCTGAACTCGACCGCCTTGGTGCACGAGAGGTCGGGATCTTTCATGACGAAGTCCCTGGCCCAGTTGTGCCACCACTTGTAGTAGTTCTCCTGCAGCTCAAGGCTCAGGCCGTGGATTTCGAAGAAGGCGAAAACCGATAGTCGGTTTGCCTTGCCGCTGAACGGAAAATGGCCGGACATATCGTCAAGTCTCCAGACTTTGAAAGCAGAAACGGATTTCTGTCGAAGAACACGCGTATATTACGGCTCGCTGCCGTGCTTGCCAACTCGTGCTGCAAGCGTGGTGGATTGCAGGCACGCTGTTACTCTTGGGTCGCCGCTGGCGCAGGTGCGACGCTTTTGCCGGCGCTATCCGGGGCGGATGGCAGCACGCCCAAAATGGTCGTGGCCAGCCCGGCATAGTCGCCATCAAAGTGATGCCCTCCTTTCAGTCCCAGGACCTGGAAGGTTTTCGGATTGAGTTGGCGACAAAGCGAATGCAATTCGTCATCGCCGTAGATACATAACACGTGAAGTCCGCGAAGTTTCTGCACTTGAGGGTAGATCGGCAAGTCATTGTGGTGTCCGCTCGTATCCGGCAACCAGTCCGTCAGGTGAAATTCAAAATCGACTGTCCGTCCCAGCCCCAGTAGCGCGATCAACTGCACCTGCTGACGCAGCTCAGTGGGCAGGCGGTTGGCCATGAATGGCAATACGTCTGCCCCACGCGAATAGCCTATCAGCAAAACCTGGTGCTTGTTCCAGGCCTGCAGGTAATGATTGAGAATGCGCGCCAGATCGGCCCCGGCTCCGTCGGGCGTGCGTCGGTTCCAAAAATACTGCAGGGAATTTAGGCCAACAATGGAATAGCCGCGTGCTGCAAGCGCTTTTGCAAGTTCACGGTCCAGTCCCGCCCAGCCACCGTCTCCGGAGACCATGACCACAAGAGTGTCGTTGGACGGAACCGTGGCCGGCACTTCCACAAGCGGCAGGTCTGAGACCGGCTTGGCCGTGGCGGTTGCAGAAGGAGCCGGTTGCGCCGCATCAAGAAAGGCCTGACGGACGAGAGCGAGCGTAGCGTCGCTCGAGGTAAGATTGTCGCTGTGCGCCACACTGAAGCGAGCGCCCGGTACCTGTGAGACAAAGACTGCCGCGCTTGCCGTATCGCAGCGGCTACCGTTCAGGCTGTCGAGCACCCTCCATGGAGCTGTAAGCGAGCCTGCAAGCACTCTATACCCGGGTCCTGTTGGATCTGCCTGTGATCGCAGGCCATCGCCTGGGCATAATGGCCGCGACAGCAGAGTGTCCGGGCAGAAATCGAGTCCGAGCGCCCCCTGAAAGGTACCTATGGGCGCCTGCGCGAGAGCGCCATAGGCAATTGTCGCACCGACGCCGCGTCCGGCAATTACCGGCCGGATGTAGTGCGCAAGCCCGAGCTTCTTTTGTGAATATTGGCTCAAGGCCTCCAGATCTCCGGCCGGATAGCCGCATTTCGTTCCGGCCAGGTATTTGAGGTAGCCCCTAATATCAATTCCCAGTGCCAGTGTGTCGGGTGCGGCGAGCGCCTGGCCGAGCGCATTATCCTGCGCGGTCCAGCCCTGCCGATCCGACAATACGAGTACCACGTGAGCCGGGTGCGGTGCCTGGCGGAATACGGTTACGTTGCCCAGCCGGCCGAAGTGCAGAGTCTGAGCCTGCACGGATTGCATCTGGCCGATGACCGCAAGCGCCATCAATATGCCGATCGCGACACGCTTCATTTCACCACGACTCCCTTTAGCCCGCCGGATATGAGTGTAGCGATGCCGGTCAGTACGCGGGGCAACGCGATGCCGCCGGGGCTGGCCAGGTAGCGAGGCGTCCACTGCGGATTGAATTTCGCCTTGTACTGCCGCAGTCCTTGGAAATTATAGAAGTGCTCGCCGTGGCGGAACACCATGGCGCCAAGTCGCGTCCACAAAGGGGCCAGTGCGCGATCCTGGAGCCCGGCGAGAGGCGCCATGCCGAGATTGACCCAGTGGTAGCCTGCATTTTTCGCCCACTGCATGAGTTGTAAAAACAGGTATTCCATGACGCCCTCTGGTGCATCCGCCATGTAGCGCATCAGGTCCAGAGAGATTTCCTCGTATTCAGCGGCAGGCCACAGGTTGGCGAACGCGACGATCTTGCCCTGGCGGCGCACGACCGCCGCCGGGAATCTCTGCAGGTAGGCATCATCGAAGAAGCCCAAAGAAAAGCGTTTCTCGCGCGTGTTCTTGGCGATGAGCCAGGCCTCGGAAATTTCCCGAAAACGCGCAAGCAGTGGCGCCACACCGGCGGCCGGTATGACCTCGAATTCGCAACCTTCCTTTTCCATTCGGTTAACCAGATTGCGTTTGCCCTTGTTGGTTCCGCCGTCCAGCGAAAACCCGGCCATGTCCACGCGTGCCTCCTCGCCGAGCTTAAGCATTGTGAGGCCGAGGTCCAGGTACAGCGGAAGACTGTCCGGCTGCACCTGGTAGAACGCGCTCCAGCCATCATGGCGATCGCTGATTTCGCGGAATCGCCAAACCAGTTCGTCCCACTCCTGACGCGGTCCGACAGGGTCGCCCATGGTGACCCAGGTACGACCTTGTACGCCGTACATCAGCAATGCGTTGCCGCGCTCGTTGAACAGGAGATGTTTATCGCCGAGCAGCGCTA
>JAKBDW010000325.1:0-2968 GCA_021834245.1 Pseudomonadota bacterium | reverse complement strand
GATAGCTATAATTGTCGCGGCCATGCCTCTGGCTGCTTGTAAGCGTCAGGAGTCTCAACAGTCGGTGACCTCGGCTGCGCCTTCTGTCGTACCGACGCCCACGCGCAGCTTTTCTCCGGATAGCGTCGCTCGCGGCGGTGCGCTCTTTCAGCAAGACTGTGCTCAATGTCATGGACCGCAGGCACAAGGGCATCCCGATTGGCGGACTCCCAGTCACGGCCTTTTCACGGCTGCGCCACCGCTAAATGGTACCGGCAATGATTGGAAGCGGAGTCGGCAACAGTTAATAGATACCATCAAAAATGGTGCTCGTTTATCAGACGGCACTCCGGTTATGCCGGCGTGGAAGGATCGGCTCAACGATGGGCAGATTGCGGATATCATGGCCTGGTTCCAATCCCTTTGGCCGCCAGAGGTCTACGATAAATGGTCGCGCCAGCAGGCTGAAAAGCCGCCACAGGGTTGACTATAGCCGATGACAAGCATGCCAGAGGCGGAATAGCCGATGCTACTGACCCACGGCTCAGCTATTGTTCTCGCCTTTGCTGCCTTGCAAAAATAGCCAGTTAAGCGAATCCGCTAAATTATGGCGCGCAGCGGTCGACTGACTTCACTGCAGGTTTGATATGTGTCAATGCAGACTGGATTAGTTGCTCTTATATTTCTAGGTACCTAATTTGTCAGAAATCGGCGCGCCGCATTAAGAAGTCTGCCTGGCGGCCGTCGACCCTTCTACTCACTACGCATCGAGGAAAACCAGATATGTACGGATTCAATGTCCACGTTAAGGACGGTTTCGACGCAGCTGTCAAACGAGTAACGGAAGCACTAAAGACTGAAGGTTTCGGCGTGCTTACCGACATTGATGTCAAAAAAACCATGAAAGAAAAACTCGGTATCGATGGGCGTCCCTACCGCATCCTGGGGGCGTGCAATCCACCACTCGCCCATCAGGCAATTGAGGCTGATCCCGATATTGGACTGTTGCTACCGTGCAATGTCGTAGTGCGCGAGGAGGCGGATGGAAAGGTAACCGTCAGTTTCATGGATCCCGTTTCTGTATTAAGTCTCGTGGAAAAACCGGGTGTTGAAAAACTGGCAAGAGAGGTACGCAGTCGACTCGAACGGGTGCGCGATTCGCTTCGCAACTGAGCTGAAGATTTCCGGACAATAGTCTCTACGTATCTGCAGCTTCTATCCAGCATACTGAGCATGGTGGATAGAAATGCGTGCGCAGTTGCGGCGGCAATATCGAGGCCAGGCTTGTCGGTCTGTGTCCAGTAATGTGCCACAGGCCCATGCCTGACACAGGTAAGTAGATCCGTTTTGACTCACGGTTACGAAGGAGCGAGTTATCCAAATTGATTCCGCGTAACAAAAGCGTTCGCTAGATGGCAGAAATTTGAGTCCGCCCCAGGCCGGAGGTTTGAGAATTATGGGCAATTCCGAAATACGTTTTGAAGTTAATGGTATGAAATGCAACGGTTGTGTCGCGAAGGCGAAAGAGGCGATCCAATCCGTTATCGGCGTTACCAAAGCGGAAGTGAATCTTGTAGAGAAATCCGCTGTGGTAGCGGGTAGTGCTGATCCACAGGACGTGATCGATGCATTACGGAAGGCCGGCTATCCAGCCGTCACCAAGCCCTGACAAGGGTCAAGACGCTCGAGACAAGCCCACGAGCCACGGTCCCACGTCTTCCGTCCCTGTCCACTGGAATATAGGCCCCTCATCGGGTTGCGGGGCTTCGAATCGGCGAAGTTGTTCGTCCAGCACTTCTTGTGTCGCATCCGAAATATCAAGATGAAGACGGGAGCGCTTATCCAGTCGGTTTGCCAATTCCGATCGCGACGCCGTGCAATAGATGATTCCAAATCCGGTGCCCAGAGAATGTGCCAGGGCTGCGCCCTCAAGGCGTTGAGCGCGTTGTGCATAAGTTGCATCAAGTATGGCCCAGCGACCGGAATCAATTATTGCGCGTGCTTTGTCCAGCAATGAGCGGTAGGTACGTTTTGTCATCTCGACACTGTATATACCTCGTTGATACGGCGTGGAGTTGGTCTGTTGCAGTGCCACTCCGGCGAGCTGCTTTCGCACCGCATCCGACCTTACCGCAATGCCGCGCATGGTCTCCGCTATCTGCGACGCAACAGTTGTTTTGCCGCTCGCGCTGGGGCCGCAGGTTATAAGTAGGCCCCCAGTCCCTCCGGACAGATAGCTCTGCGCGAGATCAAAGTAGCCTTTTGCCTCACGCATGGCGTTGGCACGTTCAGTTTCGTTGCTAGCGTCCAGCAATAAGAACGATGCGACCTTTCCGCGGACGTAGGCGCGATAACTTTGATAGAAATCGAGCATCCCAAGGCCCGCGTAGTCTCCCGTTTCCTCCAGGTATGCGTTTAAAAAATTGTTCCCGAGGCCAGGCAGGTGACGCGCGTCGAGGTCCATGGTCAAAAAGGCAATATCACCAATGACGTCGCATGCACGAAGCTGCGGATTGAACTCAATGCAGTCGAAAATGATGACCTTCTCACGATAAAGGCACATGTTGCGCAAATGAAGATCCCCATGGCCGTCGACAACACGACTCGCTGAAACGCGTGCGGAAAATAAGAGATCGTGCGTACGCATGTAACCTTCCATGTAGTCTTTGAGGTATTCAAATTGAGTCCTCGTGATACTGTAGTCGACGAATCTTTCCGTTTGTTCGAAATTTTGGCGAACATGATTACGAATTCCCTGCATGCCACCGAACCGGTCTATATCTGCATTGCGCTCGGCGGTGGCGTGAAATTGCGCCATTTGATGTGCTATGTCGAGCATGTGTTCACGCCGCAGCCCACCCGCGGCAGCGACGCGGTCAAGCATGCCGTCCTCTGGCATGCGTGTCATCCACACCGCGTAGTCCACGACCCTGGAATATATGGTCTGCGTCATGTCGCCAACATGGTAACCCCCGCCGGAAAGGTAAAT
>JAKBDW010000547.1:0-2971 GCA_021834245.1 Pseudomonadota bacterium | reverse complement strand
TGCACGAATCGCTTCAATCGCGCCGTAATCCAGGTAGCGCCGGTAGACGAACGGCCGGATGCGCTCCAGGAGAGCAGTGCCAGCGACCCGGTCACCGCCGATTTGTCGCGCTTTGATCAGGGCATAGCGTTCCCATTCGCGCCCATGCGCCTGGTAGTATTGCTCCATCGCATCCACCGAAAGCACCAGCGCGCCGCTTGCTCCATTCGGACGCAGGCGCATATCGACGCGGAATACAAAACCATCTTCGGTATTGTCATTGAGAACATCGATCAAGAGGCGCGCGAGGCGCGTAAAGAATTCATGATTACTCAAACCGCGACTTCCCACCGTTTCACCCTCCCCGGTATAGGCGAAGATGAGGTCGATGTCGGAGGAAAAATTGAGCTCTTCGCCGCCGACCTTGCCCATTCCGAGGACAATGAGCGATGCTTCCTGCTGATTGTCGGTGACAGGTCGGCCGTTGCGTGCCGCGGCCCATCCGTGTAGGACCATTAGGGACTGATCGACACAGGCTTCAGCGAAAGCCGAGAGGTCGGTCAGCACCTCGGTGAGATCTGCCCACCCAGCCAAGTCGCGCCAGGCGATGCGCAGCATTTCCCGCCGTCGCAACAGGCGCAGCGCCTTCTTGATTCCGACCTCGTCGGTAACTGACTCCACCGCGATCGCGACACGCGCCGCCATTTCATCTGTCCGACGGGGGCGACACAAAGACCCATCCTGAATAAGTCCAGTAAGGACATCAGGGAATGCGAGGCAGGTGCGGGCCACAAAGTCACTGGCGGCCCATACGCGCGGTAGCGAGGCCAGCCAGTTTTGGCAGGCGCTGTCATCCACTAGCTCGGGCAGCGAGGCAATGCGCGACCGGAATTCATCCCACTGCGCCTGCACCTGCGATCTCAGGGGCTGCGGGAGCGCGGCGAGCTCTGATTCGAGGTTTTTGCTTTCAAAATCGGCCATGTAGGCCTCCGGACCTTATATATAATACTCGTACTTGGTCGCACACCTAGAGATGTACGACCGACGCTATCTTCCCATCGACTGTAGCTTGATCACAACGGAGACGTAGCATGAAACGCCTGGTGCGCGAAACGATTGAAGACTACTGCCGGGAGCATTCTGCTTCACCGTCGGCGCTGCTCGCGGAACTCGAAGCTTATACGATGGCTCATTGCACCCGATCGCAAATGCTGACTGGGGCGCTCGAAGGCGCCCTGTTGCGCATGTTGGTGCAACTGACCGGTGCACGACGCATACTTGAAATAGGACTGTTCACCGGCTATTCGGCGCTGACCATGGCAGAGGCCTTGCCCGCGGACGGTAGCCTCGTTACGTGCGACGTGAACGCCGAAACGACCGCCATCGCGCAGTCGTTTTTTGATCGAAGTCCGCACGGCAAGAAGATCATGGTGCGTCTCGCCCCGGCACTCGAGACCATCGCTGCATTGCCGGCGACTGAAGTATTTGACTTGGTATTTATCGACGCGGATAAGGAGAATTACATCAACTACTACGAGGCTGCATTGCCGCACTTGCGCAGCGGCGGCTTGCTCATTGCCGACAACGTATTATGGTCGGGTGCGGTCCTCAAACCGGAGCACCCCAGCGACCTGGCCATTGTGCAATTTAACGATTATGTACAACAGGACAAGCGCATTGAGAATGTCATGTTGACCGTGCGAGACGGGGTAACTCTGGCACGCAAACACTAATGGTCTACGCACCTGCGATGTGATAGCCAGGTGGTTTAATTCACTTGGCATTTGCAGTTCAGGCGCCAAGAAAAGAAAGGCCCCGTGATTACGGGGCCTTTCGGGTACTACTCAGGGGCGGGAGATTACATCATTCCTTCCATGCCACCCATACCGCCCATGCCACCGCCCATGCCACCGCCAGACGCCGCCTTCTCTTCCTGCGGCAGTTCGGCCACCATGGCTTCGGTGGTAATCATCAAGCCGGCAACACTGGCCGCGTTCTGCAGCGCCGTGCGCGTGACTTTGGTCGGATCCAGAATGCCCATGGCCAGCATGTCGCCGTATTCGCCGGTTGCGGCATTGAAACCGAAGCTGCCCTTGCCTTCCAAGATCTTGTGCAGCACGACCGAACCTTCACCACCGGCGTTCTCGACGATCTGGCGCAGAGGCTCTTCCATCGAGCGCAGCGCGATCTGAATGCCCACGTCCTGATCGTGGTTGTCGCCCTTGATGTTTTTGACCGAGCCGATGGCACGTACCAGCGCGACACCGCCGCCCGGGACCACGCCTTCTTCGACTGCAGCGCGGGTAGCGTGCAGGGCGTCCTCGACGCGCGCCTTCTTTTCCTTCATCTCGACTTCGGTCGCGGCTCCGACCTTGATCAGGGCAACGCCGCCGGCAAGCTTGGCCACGCGCTCTTGCATCTTCTCCTTGTCGTAGTCGGAGGTCGCTTCCTCGATCTGAGCACGGATCTGCTTGACGCGCGCTTCGATGTCCTTCGGATTGCCGGCGCCGTCAATGATCGTGGAATTTTCCTTGGTGATCTGAACGCGCTTTGCCGAGCCGAGAACACTGGTATCAGCCTTTTCCAGACTCATGCCGAGCTCTTCGGAGATGACGGTGCCGCCGGTCAGAATCGCGATGTCCTGCAGCATGGCCTTGCGGCGGTCGCCAAAGCCTGGAGCCTTCACGGCACAGACCTTAAGGATGCCACGGATGTTGTTGACTACCAGTGTCGCCAGCGCCTCGCCTTCGACGTCTTCGGCGATGATCATGAGCGGCCGGCCGGCCTTCGCGACGCCTTCCAGGATAGGCAGCATCTCGCGAATATTGGAGATCTTCTTGTCGTAGATCAGGATAAACGGACTCTCGATTTCCGTGCTCATCGTTTCCTGCTTGTTGATGAAATACGGAGACAGATAGCCTCGATCAAACTGCATGCCCTCAACGATTTCCAGCTCGTTCTCAAGACCTGATCCTTCTTCCACCGTGATGAC
>JAKBDW010000371.1:0-12104 GCA_021834245.1 Pseudomonadota bacterium | reverse complement strand
CGCGCGTGTGCCGGAGAACCCGTTCTTCGGTTCGGCCGCTGCCCGGTCGAGTTGTGCGGGCAGATGTCTGAAGGCGCCAGGCGCAGGCCGCATTTGTGCCTGAGTGTGCCCGGGAGCGCGGCCGACCACATCGAAAGTCCGTTGCGGCGCGCGCTGCACAAAGTGGTCAGCTGGCGACTCGTGTCTGAAAGCGGGCGGCGCAGTCATGCGCACAATCGGTTGCCCGGCGCCCGCGACATGTCCTCCGTGGCTCGCGAATTTCTCTGCCAGGGTGTCGTGAAAAGCTGCCGGCACCACGGGTGCGCGGGTTGCGACCACGATGCGTTGTTCCAGCGCCGCCGGCTGGCCCGCCGTTGCCGGTCGCATACCGGCCGCAAAGCTCTGGCGTACGGGAGCAATGGGCGGTGCGCCAGCCCCCATCGCGACGTTGGACAGCCGCTGTATTCGGAGCGGCTGGGCAAACCGTGCGACGGGCTCTCCGCGAACAAACGCACTTGCCGGCACTGCGGTAATTGCGCCCGGCACGCGCTGGTTGATATAGGTGTTGTGAACGTAGCTGATGTTATTGACGATCGTGGTGTTATGCACGTTAGTCACGTTCATGTAGTTCACGCGGCTGTAATATGCCGGGCTGTAGCGATACGCCGGATGCCATGCCTCTCCAGGTGCCAGCGGTACCCAAGCGCAGCCCGGAGTGACGGCCGTGCCGATGGTCAGGCTGACGCTCCAGCGGACCCCGCCGCCACCGCCACCGACAAAAGCGACCAGCGCCGGCGCGTACACTGGCGGACGCCTGACCACGATGGGTCCCGGTACCCAGGCCCAGTCGTCGTCGATGAATATCCATCGCCCATAGTGAAACGGCGCGAAACCCCATGGTTCGTCATCAATCCATGTCCAACCCCAGGGAGCAATCCAGGCCCAATGGCCTTCATGGTACGGCGCCCAGCCCGTCGAAATCGCCACCGTGGGGATCCAGACTTCGCCGTAGGCGGGGTCATCGCGCCAGACACCATTGTCATCAAGCTCTTCATAGCCAGGAATCTCGCGCGATACGTAGCGTGCCGAGATGGATCTGTCCTCGGCGCGGTCGCGCCGTGCGACCCAGCGGTCGAATGCATCTGGGGGTGGCAGCAAGCCGCCTGCTTCCTCCTGTAGGTCGCTACCGGAAAACACGATCTGTTCTCCGCTGCGCATGAATATGGAACCGTCATTGCCGTAGAGCTCCGCGGTCCCGGAACGTATCGTTACCGTGGTAGTACTGCCGTCCGGCGCGACATCGATGCGAAACAGTCCGGAGCTCGTGGCCTGCAGCGCCAGGTTCGGCGTATCCACTTCCATATGCTGGTGTGGAGGCAGCATCCGTACGCGCACGGACAATGTGCCCTCGGCCACCTTAAGCTGCATATTCGTGTCATCCAGGTCGACAATCGACAGGGCAGTGTCGTGATTGAGGCGCAAGTCAGCCGATCCGACATGCAGTTCCGCCCTAGAGTGCCGGTCGGCCCACAATTGATCGCCCGTCGTCAACGGCCTGTTGAGCTGCACATAAGACCAGTGCTCGGTGCCAGCAGGTTCCATCGTGACATTGCCGGAAAAATAGCTGAGCTGCGCAACGCGGTCCGGTGGATCGACCGGTGTTGTGTCCGCGAAGTCCGCGCGCGAAACTCGGGGGTCAAGAAGCGCTGTCAGCGCTGTGCATAGCAGGGCGATCAGGCTGAGCCAGCGAATTTTGTTGGTCATGATGAAATTCTCCAATGGCTCAGACGTTATCTTGACCCGGCAGGTCCGGACTCCCTTTTAGTCTGTTATGTCACCAAACTGAAAGTCGCGAATCACTGGAACACGTACTGCAGCGTCAGCCCAAGCACGTTGGCATCGTGATTCCTCGTCGATGTGTCGAAAGTAGGTTGCGTCGGATACGAAGAGCTACTGTTTCCATAGCTATCGTAGCGGTAATCGAGTGATGCGACCAGCGTATCGGGTGTGATGTGGTAGTTCAGGGCCGCGGTGAAGCTGGTTACGTCGCCGGGGTTATTCTGAAAGGTAAGCAGGCTGGTGTCGTTGGTGCCGCTCGCACCGCGATTGAATTGCCTCACAATCCCGGCGTTGATGGAGAATGCCCGGTTGAGCCGCGTCTGGGTGTCGAAATTCACGGAATACTGCCAATTCGAGTCGTAGCTTGTCGTCGTACCGTTGGCATTTAGAATGTCCCGCGCTCCCAGATACGATGCATGGCCGGCGGCGTAGAACGTCAGTAGCTCCGTCTCGTAGCTGATAGCCGTTCCCAGCGTGGTGGCCGTTCCGCCGCGTGCCACTGTGCCGTCCTGGGTCGGTGATGCGCCCTTGGCGTTGAACACATTGGGTGCGAAGGAGCCTGCGATATCCCAGTTGAAAGCTCTTGTTCTCTGGTCCAAGACTCGCCAAGTCGCACCCAGGGTAGGATTGGAAAACCCATCGGCGCTGGCGCTCAGTCCCGTTGATGAGTTGCTTGCGCTGCGCCAGGCGTAGCCCTCTGCCAACCGCAAGGTGAAATCGTCGGTAACTCCGTAGGCGAACGTCTGCGCAAGTGAATCCGCCGAAGTTGTGTAGGAGTGATTCAGGATCCCGGCGTAGTTGAAGACATCGGCTGTGGCGCGTTCATGCGCAAAGCCCGTGATGCCCTGGATTTGCCCACGGTACGGCAGGTAGGCCGGGTCGGACAAGATGCGCATCGGGTCCGGCGTGAAATCAGCTGCTGTAGCCAGCGCGGGTAGAGTCAAGAGAGCGAGTCCCAGGGATAAAACGGCGGGTTTGCGGCGCAGCATGTCGACAGATAGAAAGCGTGATACCGTCATAAGATTATTTTTTTTCCTCTATTGATAGGTGGCACGAATGCCTTGGTCTCGCCGAACCCAGTTTTGACTGGGTGATTCCGGGTGCCGGCGCAGTGATTAACCGCTACGCGGGCAGCGACCGGGATTGCGCCGCAATCAGTACCTATAACGCCCCAGGCGAAGATTGGTTGACGCGTTTTCGCCTTGTGGCCACCGTCGCACTGCGAGTCGGGGGAACTGAACAGGTCCATCGTGCCGAAATTCGCACGGGATTCGACGCACATGGGGAATACGCCACAACAGGTGAGATGAAGCAGGGAATTGTGTCACAAATAACGTTGACTACCCATTTGGCCAGGTAATGAGAACGCCTGATAATGAGGACAGGGTTGGGAATCCGTGCAGACCAATGTCTATTGTTGTTGACTGTAGAAAATAATCCCGGCGCTATCGAAATTTCAACACCGATCACCATGAACGTCCTGCTTGCGTTTGCAGACGGCTGGTACGCCCTCCACCCTGGGGAGGGAAACCCGTTGGCGGTGCCGGCTGCGTACAGATCATAATCGCTGGCACTGCACCGTGATCGTCAGTGTGTCGCTCTGGCTAAACTTATCGGTGGTTGAATCAATCTCCGCTGGTTGTTCGCTGAAAACGCTGCAAAGCAGGGAGCGATCCTGAATTCCGAGATCACTCCCGCCTGGCCCGTCGGCAGCCAGGGTGTTGCTCGCCCGCCATCCCAGGCGATACAGCAAGGACCCTTCGCGCGCATCAAATGCCGGGACCCCTTGATCCTTTAGCAGGGCATCATGGGTCACAAATGTGACCTCACACCCGCTACGTGTCTTTCCATCCCACTGCGACTGAAAATGGCCGGTGGTGCGGGTGATCCGGTCGTGGCGGACTGCGTCCAGTTTGCGGAAGAAATATCCGCAGGGATCTCGGTCGATGGCGGCAGCGGCCGCCACGAGTTTTGGATCGGTGGGTTCTATCACTTCAGTTTGGCGCGGGCCGATAAACGTTCCCCCATCCAAATCCGAGGAGAATATGTGTGTCCGAAACGCGCTGGCCGCTGGGATTTTATTCAGGTCCACGCGGTAATGGACCGACGTGTCTTGCGGAACGCTTCCGCTCAGGATGTCGGTGTCGGAGCTCAGCTCAGGTGACACCCCTGCGACGGCGAGCCGGTAGTCGCCTGGCTGCCTTCCGCTGATCATCAACGAATAGACGGTCGACCTTGCCGGTTTGATCGTGACCACAATGGTCTGCATCAGTGGGCTAATTCCCTCATGCCGCAAGACTCTTTTTGCGGTGGAATCGGCAATCCCATGCACGACGGCATGGGAGTGCGGATCAATGCCGGTTTTCAGACCGTTCGCGTCGCTGACGAGCAATCCCAGCGTCGGATTGCCATCCAGCCGGACAAGCAATTCCGGATGCGTCGGTGGGGGAGAAGTGGGCGGTACTGGCACCAGCACAATGTGGTTTTGTGCCAAAGCGCCCTGGTCAATAAACATGGTCCTGCGCCCTGCCAGGACTGGGCGCACTGTGCGGGCACTCCCCGGATGGAGCTGATGCCAGGCTGCATGGCCACCGTGTGTGAATGCCAACCAAAGCAAGGTTGGCGTAATCATGACCAGCAGCCAAATGAGGATCCGTTTCATGTTCGTTAAGTGTTCTGGGCCCGGGTCAGAGACAGCGATGTTTACTTTCGATCGGGACCGGTCCTTTCTTAGCAGTTTAGCCCACATCGGAATCGAATAACGGCTTTCGGGTATCTATTGTTGAACCATTGAGGCAATGAGGGACCCGACTGGGTCGGCAGAGGCGAATTTGGACCGAGACTCACCCTTCAAGCCCCCCTTTTTTTTGCCGAGCACCGGATCTCCGCAATCGTATTCTGGAGGGCACTTCTATTAATAATCCCTCGTTCCGGCAAACAGAGGCTTTTACGCTCGGTACGAAACTGTACCTTTGCGGACTGCGCAAGATAATGGCTTCAGGCACACGACAATCCGGTGGGATCATTTCCGGTTGCGGAGCCTACTGGTTCAGAAGAATTCGATATGTAGCCGAAGAATGCCGACAGGGGCGTTCGGCAGATTTCCGCTGCTGTGCCCGCAAGTTGATGCCGGCAGCGAGTTTGCCGCTGCCGGATGTCAATTCCGCGGACAGGCGCGTTAATTGTGGCTCAGGTGCACCCGGTTCCACCATCCACCGCCGAGAGCTACAAAAAGCGCTGCGGTATCGGTGTAGCGACTGGCCTGCGCCTGCATCAGGCTGATCTGGGACTGCCTGTAGGACTGTTCTGCGTTGAGCAGGGCCAGCTGGCTTCCACCACCAATCCTGATCTGTTGCCGGACTAGCTCAAGCGTTATGTGGGCGGCATCGGCCGCCGCCGCTGCGGTCCGCAATGTGTCGGCGTCATGCCGCAGCGCATTTAGGGTATCGGCGACATTCTCGAAAGCGGTGATGACAGTGCTGCGATACTGTTCTTGCGCCTGAACGTATGCATCGCGCGCGGCGCGCTCCCGGTGCAGCAGAATTCCCCCGTCAAAGACAGGCTGCGTCAGGTTCTCGCCAACACCCCAGAACCCCGCATCACGGGTAAACAGCTGGCTCGTCGACAGCGCCATGGTTCCGGCATCTGCCGTGAGTGTTATGTTCGGCAGCCGGTTTGCAACCGCGATGCCGATCCCGGCGCCCGCGGCGTGCAGGTCCTCCTCGGCCTGACGAACGTCAGGACGCTGGCGGACTAGGCGCGACGGAAGACTCACCGGCAGTTCGAGCGGCAGTTGCAGCCCCGCAAGATCGAACTTCTCTTCCAGATCCTGGTTGGGAAACCCGCCTGCCAGTGCCGCGAGCAAATCACGCTGCTGGGCCAGCTGCTTGAGCAGGGGTGGCAGGGAGGAGGTAACCTGCGCCAGCTGCGACTCCTGCACGGCCACGTCAAGCGCGCTGGCCGAGCCTTTCGCGTACTGGGCACGCAGAACCTGAATCATGTTGGCATTGATGGCAACAAGTTTGCGGGTTGCAGCGATCTGCGCCCGCAGGGATGCCTCCTCGATCGCCGCGGCAACGACGTTTGCGCTCAACGCGATATCGGTTGCAACAAGTGCGAAACGTGCCTGCTGTTCCTCTGCTGTCAGGTACTCCACCGTTCGCCGGTTCAGGCCGAATACATCGGGTACATAAGAGACGCTGACCTGCGGCGTAAAAAGACTGAAGTTCAGTTCGCCGGACGCCGGCGTGGGCGAAATCTCGGCCGAAGTCTTCTGGCGGCTGGCTGAAAAGCCGGCGGTGACGTTTGGCGAGTAGGCGCCTCGCTGCGCTAGCACATTCTCCCGCGCGACCAGCAATGCCGCCTGTGCCGCCTTGAGTCCGGGATTGGCCTTGAGCGCGCGCTCGATGAGTTTGTCGAGTGGCCTCGAATGGAACAGCGTCCACCACTCACCCGGGATATCCCGCCCGTCATTGAAGTGCTGCACCCCGCCACCGGTTACCCCGGGGGTGGCGGCGGTGGCGGTCAGCGGCGTGGTCGTATAGCCGGAGACATCCGGGGCAGCAGGCGGTCTGAAGTTTGGGCCCACCGTGCAGCTGTCGACCAGTAACAGGCACGATGCGGTCAAGATGTTAAATGCGGTGCGAGTTCTGCGGTTTGAAATCATGGCACTCTACTCAACAAAAGCGGTTGCTGACACTTCCGTCCGATGACTACTGGTGGATGAAATTCATCGGCTGGCGCGACGCACGCTGTCTTCATTTCGGGCCTGCCAGGGATCGCGGTTCGTAGTCGTGACCCAGGAATGTCAACTTGAGCGCCGGCACGACCATCAGCAGCATGATCGAGCCCAGCAGCATGCCGCCCACCACGACCGTGGCGAGGGGACGCTGGACCTCGCTGCCGATGCCAGTCGAGATTGCAGCGGGGAAAAGGCCAATTGCCGCGGACAGACTCATCATCAGCACGGGCCGCATGAGGTTGGAGGCCGCGTGAAACATCGCATCCTGCGGTGCCTCGCCCCTTAGCTTTGCCTGGTTGTAATGGGTGATCAGCAGAATGCCGATCATGACCGATACGCCAAATAGCGAGATGAACCCGATGGCCGCAGAGATGCTGAAATTCAGGCCGGAAAAGTAGAGCGCCAGCACCCCGCCGGCCATCGTGAATGGAATCCCGGCGAGCGACAGCAGGCTTTCCCTCAGTGAGTTGAACAGGCTGTAGAGCAGGCCCAGGATGAGCAGCAGGCTTACCGGCACAATAATCTCCAGTCGCTTCTTGGCCGCCTGAAGCTCGCCGAACTCCCCGGACCAGACCATCCGGTAGCCCGGCGGCAGCCTGACGTTCTGTGCAATGCGCGCCTGTGCCTCGGCCACCGTACTGCCGAGATCGCGGCCGCGCACACTGAACTTGACCGGGATGAAACGTTCCCCGTTTTCGTGATAGATCCAGGATGCGCCCGTGTCCAGCGTGATCGTGGCCAGCTCCTTCAGCGGGATGTAGGCATTGGCACCGCTGCTGGTCTGGTAGGCAACCTGGATGTTCCGGATCTTTTCTACGCTGTCGCGGTATTGGCGCGGGTAACGGACCGCGACGTCGAACTGTCGGTCGCCTTCGAAAACCCGTGTCGCCACTGTACCGCCGAGGGCAGCCTGAATGACGGAATTCACATCGCCGGTGTTGAGGCCGTAACGCGCCGCTTTGGCGCGATCGACCGTTATGTCCAGATTCGGTTGCCCGAGAACCGGGAAAACGCCAAGATCCGCAATGCCGCGAACCTGGCTCATCTGGTCCTGCACCTTGCCGGCAAGCTTTGTCAGGGTTTCCAGGTTAGGACCCATGATCTTGACTGAATTCTCGCCCTTGACCCCCGATATCCCTTCCTCGATGTTGTCCTGGATGTATTGTGAGAAATTGAAGTTGATGCCCGGGAGCGTTTCCTCAAACTCGGCCTGAACCTCGTTGATCAGCTTGGCCTTCGTCATGCCCTTCGGCCACTTGTCATAAGGCCTGAGTGGCACGAAGAGCTCGACGTTGGAGAAAGGCGATGCGTCGCTGCCATCATCGGGGCGACCGTGCTGCGAAACGACAGTGACTACCTCGGGATATTTAAGAAGAATCAAGCGCATTTTCGCCGTGACCGCCTCCCCGTCCTGCAGCGAGGTGGTCATCGGCAGTTCGGCCCGAATCCACAGATTGCCTTCATCCAGATGGGGAAGGAACTCGCTGCCGAGCTGCGTCCCGAAAATCACTGCCCCTGCCAGGAAAGCAAGACCGACTGCGATTACCCAGACGCGATGAGCAAGGGCAAAGCGCAGCGCTGGATTGTAGAGCCGGTGCAGCACGCGAACGATGGCAGTCTCGGTTTCCTTCACATGTTCCGGAAGCAACAGCGAGGCCAGCACGGGAGTAACGGTAAAGGTGGCAATCAGGGCGCCGGCAAGGGCGTACGCATAGGTACGTGCCATCGGGCCGAATATTGCGCCCTCGACGCCCTGCATCGTAAACAGCGGCACGAAGGCGGCCACAATGATCAGCACCGAGAAGAAAACCGCCTTGTCGATTTGCAGTGCGCTGATGAGGATAAGCCGCAGGCGATCTGTCCATCCGAGCGCCGGCACCGCATGGTGCGCCATGGTCGTCGGATCAGTTCCCCACGAGTTTTCGGCGAGACGCTGGAGCAGATCCCGTCGCGCTTGCGGATGAAGCTGAAAATTGCGGAAAATGTTTTCGACGAGAATTACCGCCGAATCGATGATGATTCCGAAATCCACCGCGCCCAGCGAAAGCAGGTTTGCGCTTTCGCCGTGCACCACCAGCAGGATGATGGCGAACAGCAGCGCGAAAGGAATATTGAGACCGACAATGATCGCGCTGCGCAGATCACCAAGAAAAACCCACTGAATGATAAAAATGAGCAAACATCCGAATATCAGGTTATGCAGCACCGTGTGAGTGGTAACGGCGATCAGTGAGCCGCGGTCATAGAATGGAACTACTTTCACGCCCGGCGGAAGGCTGCCATCGTGATCCATCTTGCTGATCTCGGCCTCGACCCGCGGCAGCACCTGGTCGGTTTGGTAGGTGCGGCCCATCACAACTATCCCGAAGACGATGTCGTTATCCTTATCGCGCCCGGCAATACCCAGCCTGGGTACGAAACCGACCTTGACCCTCGCGACATCCTTCACCAGCACGGGAACGCCATTGGACTGGCCCAAAACAACATTTTCGATGTCGTTGACCTTGTATCCCTGGGTCAAATCGTCATCCCCACCATCATTGATCGTCCCGATGCCGCGGATGTTGATGGACTGCTGGCCGATTCGGATCTCGCGTCCGCCGACGTTGATGTTCGCGTTTGCGAGCGCGGTAATGATCTGAGGCACAGTGACGTTGTAGGCCTCGAGTTTGTGTGGATCGACGTCGACGTCGAATTCCTTGGTGGGACCGCCCCAGCTGTTGACGGCAACAACTCCGTGAACTGTCAGAAGCCGCCGGCGCACGATCCAGTCCTGCACCGTGCGCAGGTTGACCAGCCCGAAATGTTTCGGACCGACGACCTGATAACGAACTATCTCGCCGACGCCGCTGTTCTGCTGGATATTCGGCGATACGCCGCCGGGCAGACTGACGTTCTGCTGCAGGGCAATGGCCGTCTGCGCGTAGGCAAAGTTGTAGTCCACGCCGTACTTGAAGACCACGCGGGTGAAGGACAGGCCGTAGAACGATGTTGAGCGGATGACCTGGACGCCGGGAACGGTATAAAGACCGGTTTCGATCGGAATCGTGTAATAACGCTCCATTTCCCCGGCCGAAAGACCCGGCGCTTGCGCAGTAATTTCAAGTATAACTGGTGTGGGGTTCGGGTAGGCCTCGATGTCGAGAGCCCTGTAGGCGATCAGTCCGGCGCCGGCAAAAAACAGCAAACCGAACACCACGATCGCGCGGCGAGTGAGACAGAACGCAAGGATAGTCTTCAACATGAACTGGTCTTTGGCGTGGGACGAGTAGGCGGTTCAATCTAATTGGACGGCGCGGCCTGGAGCATGTTGTCGAGGAATATTGCCCCCTGTGTGACTGCAAGCTCGCCCCGGTGCAGACCCGTAACGATCTGGACCAGTCCGTTCTGTCGCAGTCCCGTCTTGACGACTATCTGTACGAAGCGATGGCGGTCGGGTGTCACCCAGGCGGTCATGGTGCCGTCGCCTTCCCGGACCACGCCGTCGGCCGGAATAGCGACAGATTCGGTGGGTCTGGTAATTTGAACCACGAAATTGGCCAACATGCCGGACCGCAGCCTGTTCCCGGGGTCCGCAACGTCTGCGCGGATCGTGACCCTGTGGGTATTCGGATCGACAGAGGGGTAGACTTTGGAAATCCTGCCATTGAATATGCGGTGCGGGTAATCGATGACCGTGACTTTTACCGGCTGCCCCACGCGAAACCGGGGACTGTCGCTTTCGGGAACTTTAGCGAGCATCCACTTGGTGGAAACGTTGGCCACCGAGCACAAGGGGCTGGTGCCATCCCCGGCTGCGCCAGAAGTCCCGGCGTCGCGTTTACCGATGCAACCTGACCGGCAATGGGACTGCGCACGAGCAGTTGCGGTTCGATCCGGCCGGTGGCAATGACCTGATCGATCTCGTCATCCCGCATGCCGAATGCCTGAACAGCCTTGCGTGCCGCACGAAGCGCTTGTTCCGCAGTCCGCTGGCCGGACTCAAGCTGTTCGAGCTCATCATTGGACAGGTGGACCGAATCGGCACGTGCCCGCTCTTCGCTGATTCCCTAGAGCTTTTCCGCGGCCCGGATAAGGGTCGACTCGGCGCCGGCCAGATCTGGACTGTCGATGGCATACAGCGGCTGGTCTTTCTGCACCTCGTCGCCTAGTTCAACGAAAATTTTGCTGATCGTTCCCTGCCGCGACGGGAAAACCGGCACCGAAAGGTGGCTGTCGAAATAGACGTTGTTGTTGAAATCGATGTTGCCGATGCCTTTCTCTTTGACGGCAAAAGGATATATTCCGACCGGCTCAATCCTGATCGCCGTCAGCTGGTTCCTGGACAGCTCAAGGGCAGTGCCGCCCAGTAGCGGGCCGGATGCCGAAGCGGATGCCGTGGCCGGTTTCGCGCGCGTGATTTCGCTGCGATCACAGCCGGATTCGAGGAAACCGGCGGCAGCCACGATGATCGTCATAATCGTCAGGGCCAAAACGGCTGTCCTGTCACATCGAAGTGGAATGTCTGTCATTGATGGAAAGACTCTCAAGTGCGTGGCTGGTTTACGATCGGGGAACCGCCACCGGTGTGGCTGCTATCGAAGCAGAAGGACTCTGCATTGCGCTTGTTCTGGGAACCGTGCCACGTCAGATCACCGAATCGGTCCTCGATTGCGTGGTCATCGGACGGTTCCGCGCGAAGATCCGGGAGCCGATTCGAGGATCTTGCTAAACCGTCTCGTGTAATAGGCTACTGCGATTCCCAGTACGGCATAGTCATCGAGCATACCGAAGAACGGAATCTGGTCGGGAATAAAATCAATGGGTGTCAGAAGATAGAAAAGCGCCCCATATGCGACAAGCTTGTCCGGCAGGGAGAGATTCTTGGAACGTATGATTTTCCACAACGTGGTGATCCGGCTGGCCC
Organism: Pseudomonadota bacterium; assembly: GCA_021834245.1. GTDB lineage: Bacteria > Pseudomonadota > Gammaproteobacteria > Acidiferrobacterales > UBA6901 > JAJXUF01. Next base: position 639 of record JAKBDW010000371.1, on the reverse strand, counting down.
ATTCAGCGCCAAGTTTCTTGAAGGAAAACACCTTTTCCGAACCCTCTTCAACCTGTGATTGCTTCTCGCTTTGTGAGCCAATCTGAAAAAGGCCTCCGAGTACCTGGTCGAGTGAGCCGCTCCCCTTGATCTGGAATCCGCGCTCCAGCCCGAGGTTTCGCAGGGCCGCTTGGTATTCACTGGACGGCGAGTCCGATACGATGGCCTGAACCACTGGCAGGCCGGGATCCAGACGGCCTTCAGCAATCATCCTGTAGCAGGCATCGCGAAAGGCGGGTACGTAGACGCGCGGGACCAGCGTATGCTTCGGTTTCTTCAGCCACCGCCGCAGTGTCATTCCCGAGATTCCGACTGCCTTCCCGAATTCTTCCGGAGAATATCCGCTCTCTTTCAGGAGAGTTAAAATTTGTTCAAATTTCATTCTCAAATGTTAATGGGCTATTCACAGAATTTCAAGACCGTCCTGTGGCTGCCCGGCCCACCGGCTTGCGCAGCCGGTGCCCGAGGGACGGCGATCTCGCAAATCCAGCCGAGCACGGTTTCACATCGTCACCGCCCTGACTGCCGGGAACGTCTGGCGGTCAGTTGCAAGCTGTGTCGAGCCGCGCAACGGGTGAGTCGTGATGCCGGATCAGCATG
>JAKBDW010000408.1:0-2982 GCA_021834245.1 Pseudomonadota bacterium | reverse complement strand
CAAGATCTCCGATTTTTACCGGTGTGCTCATTCGCGAAGCTCAAGTGCCTGTGCGCCAAGTATACTGCGCACCACGTCCTCGACCTGAGGATGGTAGTCTTCGGGTGCATGCAACGGCGGAATCTCGGCAACCACGATGCGTCCGCCCTCGGCACGCACGCGCTTGAGCCAGGCTCCGTCGCTGTGCGCCAGATGGTGTTCCAGGAACACCAGCGCCTTCTGCTGGCGCCTGACCAGTTCTGCGAGCAAAGTCTCGAGCGCCTCGACAGTCGCGTCAGGTATCGTTTCCATGCCTATCATGCCAAACCCTTCCGTCAGTGCAGCACTGCCAAGGGCTATCATGCGCGTTGGCGTCGAGGTATCACCTTTGTCCGTAACGCTGGCCACGGCCGTCCTCAACCTATTTTCCCAAGCATCAGGATGGTCACGACCAAACCGTAGATCGCAATTCCTTCGGCAAGGCCTAGGTACACTAGACTACGACCGAACACCTCCGGCTTCTCCGCAATAACTGCCAGCGCCGCAGCACCCACCGGCCCAACGGCGATTCCCGCGGCAATAGTCGACACGGCTGTGGGAATACCAATGCCGATGAGCGCCAGGCCCATGCCGATCGACACCTCGGGCGTCGTCGCGGCGGGAACCGCGGCCAGCGCGTCGTGCACGCTCACTAGCAGCAGGCCGGCTTCGGCCAGAACAAACAAGACAAGATTTGCTCCGACAGTGCCCTTGAGCCAGCGCGCCGGGCTGGACCTTCGAGGAGGCGGCCGCAATTCAAAGGTAACACCCAGAACGACGATACCGACGAGACTCAACGTGATTAAGCCCACAAGCCAGTACATGACATACTCCTTAGGTTGAATATTTGAGGTTTTCTTGGGAACGCCTCCCGCCTCCGGCAGTCAGCATCAACGGCCGGAACTCGCGTCCGTCACCGCTAAAGAATCGCGAAAAGCCTTCATAGTACTCGAGCCGCAGAGCCTGTATCGCAACGATCGCACCTTCCAGAACAAGAATGAAAATGTTCCCAATTACGATCACCATCCAGTGGCCGGTGGACTTCAACATATCCGCCAGCGTAATCACCGCAACCGCGAGTGCCACATGATTAAGACCGAATGCCGCAACGCGCAGAAACGACAGCGTGTTGGCCAAATAGCTGATCGCGGTTTCGAGCGCCTCGATCAGCACCACGAGGATGCGCTCCGCCGGCGCAGCCCGCAGCTTGTGCCACCTGTATCCGAGCATGAAAATCAACGACACAAGTATTGCCGACCACTCAGGCTCGCCGAGCGTGCCACTGTCGATGCGACGCCGAATTGCGTACAGCACTGCAATGTAGAACAGCAGACCAGCGACACCCTTGCCGTCCAACAGAGCATCCAGATACTGCCTCTCGGCCAGGCGGTTGATTATCGTGAGCAAAGTCGCCAACAGGATGAATCCGATCCCCCAATAAAGCGCCAGCATCAGCATCCTGACCGGATCCGTAAGCGGAGAAACCAGTATCGGATGCACTGCCTCCTCGAACCCAAAGACGCTGCCATAGACCCAGCCGAACGCAATGGAAGAAATGCCGGCCGCCACCACAAATGGCGAGAATCCGCGCAACCGGCGCCGAAACAGTAACCCGCCAAGCGCAATAACCGACCCCTGGCCGACATCTCCGAACATCATCCCGAACATGGTAATGAACGTGACGGCGAACAGCAGCGTCGGATCAATCTCGCCGTATCGCGGTACCCCATAGTTTCTCACCAGCACCGCAAACGGTCTTATCAGCCGGCTGTAGCGTAACGCCGACGGCACGTTCGACAGCTCTTCCGGCAACGGGTCGCGCTCGCTAAGTACAAAGCGCTGCCCGAACTTTTCCTGCAATGCCTGGCGCAGAATGGGCAGATCTGTCTTTGGCACCCAGCCGCCAATCAGCGTTAGCCCCCCGCGTGCGCGCATCGCGTCGCCAAGTTCAGCATAGGGCGCCGCCAGCGCCAGGGTGACCACGGCGTTGGCCAACTTTTCGTAGAATTCCTTTTGCGAATTTTCCATGAGCCGGCATTGCACGCTGGTTTCTTCAAGCAGACGGTCCTGGTGTTCTTGCAACTCGCGGCGAACCTTTTCCGGATGATTGCGCAGCTCCGGTGGCACGTTGGCCGCGCGCCAACCCGCCGCCTGTAACACCGGCTTTATTTCGGCTTCCTTGCCAGCCGGTCCGGCAACAACAACATGCGCAGTGCCATCGGTGTGGAGAAAGGATGTCAGCAGATACCCCGCGAGGCCTACCGCATCGCGCAGGCGTGCCACATTTGCCGACGGCAGCGTGCCGACATGAATATCCAGAAACTGCTTGCTGCGGGCGAGCAGTCCAAGATCAATGTCCAACGCAGCAAAGTTTTCGAGGGTTCGCATAAGCTGGGCAACGCGCTTGCGTTCCTCTTCAATTTTCCGCAAGCCCTCCGCCGTACGCGAACATTCTGACCATACCGTTCGCAACCAGTCGTTCAGCTGTTCGAGCTCGCCTTCCTCGATTCTGCGCGGTTGTAGCGGTTCCGGTTTGGGAAACACATTCCAGTACGCCAATATTTTGTCGAGTTTCGCACGCGCGTCGCGATACAGTTCACGGAATCTTTCCCCCGGAAATTCCGGCAGCTGCTCGGCTACAGCCTGCGAGCTTTCCGGATCGAAAACACCCCGCTGAGCAAGCACGGCGGCGGCAACAGGTGCATCCTCGCTCAGCACCTGCAGCGCGACACGCTTCATCGACAAGGGCATCAACATACGATCGTCATCCTCAAAATGCACAGCTCACTAATGCAACTTCAATTCGTAACCAACCCCGCTGCCTGGCGTATCAGATCGGAATGAATCCTGAGCTGCTTTCCCTTGATTACCGCCCGCAGCTGGCGCAGCATTTTCTCTCGCAGCACAAGGTAGGCGAAGGCCCGCGCTAAGTTAAAATCAGCGCGCCGCAAGATCGTATAGGCC
>JAKBDW010000095.1:0-12118 GCA_021834245.1 Pseudomonadota bacterium | reverse complement strand
GTAGACCAGCGACTGAATGACTATTGCCTTTTTTGCTTCCTGCTCCTGCGGAGTATTGCCGAGCAGGTTGGTGACACCGTTTACAACGGGCAACAAGGTTGCGGCGCGTGCATTAGCTGCGGGTATGAAAAATGCCAGCAGAATGTTGACTCCGAAGAACCCCCAGATAACGCGGCCAACGCTTGATGCTTTTATCTTATCCAGAATGCCAAGAGCAATGCGTCGGTCAAGCTTTAACAATTGCATGATTGCGCCGACTAGAAAGGCAAAGAGGCAAAGCCATACGACATGATTGGTGAATCCGTTGAAAACTGTGGCCATTGGCGGCTTACCGTTGCTCCATGGCAATGCCTGGGTGAGGATGAGCAACAGTGGAATGGTGATTCCGGTTATTCCCACGGGCAAGGCTTCGGATACCCACATGATGCTTGCCCATACGACGATGGCCAGCACCGACATTCCTTGTGGCGACAGGTCTGCGGGTCGCGGAATTACCCACATGATAAGAGTGAACATAACCCAGGCTAGAACAAAACCGGTAAGCACCCGCGTCGGATTCCTGCCGCTCTCCCTGATGTTGCTGATAATGAAGCTCTTGTTGCTTACAACGCCCTCGGCAACCTGGTTCATAAGATCTCCTTGATGTTTCTGGTGCTCCACCGGATCAATCACTTAGCCATGATTTGCAATACGGTAGCCTATGTAAAGCGCGATTGCTTGTTGCTATAGTCCCCCTGCTGTCAAAAATAGACCACCGAATCATCCCGGCGGCGCCTGAATCAAGAATATCGGTGATCCGGCGAACACCCGAATCGACAACTTTCCGCACCTGCGTCGGTCGGCGAAATATGCGCTGTCCATTGAGCCGGATTCTGTCTGCTGGACGACAAAGCTTTTTAAGCTATGATTTGACGTGTCCGGCAGCGCATCGGCAGCGCTGTGTCGCCAGGGATTACATCAGGAGGAGGGCGCGGAAATGGCTACAAATAATTCTTTGGCCGTAGACTCGGCTGGAGGATTTGTCTCTCGGCTTTGCGAGCGCGATCACCAGGATCTATTGTCTCTCGCAGCACGCCGGCAAATTCATAAGGGAACGCTAATCTTTCAGACCGGCGAGCCAGCGACGCACGTTTATCTTCTCGCTACCGGACGAGCCAAGATCTTTCATTTGAGCCCGTCAGGCAAGGAACTGTTGTTGTGGTTCTGCCTGCCCGGCGAGATCTTTGGCCTATCGGAGATTTTTCAAGGAGCGCAACGGCAGGTTTCGGCACAGGCATGCGAGAATTCAACGCTGCTCAGTGTGGCGCGTGGAGACTTTCGCAATTTCGTCGAGCAGCGCCCTCCCGTCGCGCATGTAGTCATAGATCTTCTTTCCTCGCGCGTCCGTGATCTTGGTTCCATGATGCAGGAACTCGTCGCCAACGACGTTGCTGGACGTATCCTTATGTTGCTTACGCGTTTGATGTCGCGCTATGGCCGGCAAATGGGCGACGAAATATGCCTTGACGTTCATATCACCCATCAGGAGATGGCCGATATGATCGGTACCACAAGGCAGACAGTCACCAGCACGCTCAGCACCTTGAAGCGCGCTGGCGCGCTCAATTTTCGAAATCGGCGCATCTACATCATGAGTGCGCTGCTGCAAGGAAGGACTGTCCGGGCCGGGACGACACCGTTGACGTGACCCGCATGCAGATTGCCATCACAGTCCTAATTCCTTGAGCTTTCGCGTCAAAGTGTTTCGGCCCCAGCCAAGCCTCCGCGCTGCATCCTGTTTCCTTCCGCCGGTGTGATTCAACGCCGCCTGTATCAGTATGCGCTCGAAGTCAGGGTTTAGCCTTTCAAGGATGTTTGTTTCACCACGTGTCAGACGTTGTTCGATCAGTCGTCGTAGACCCGTTTCCCAATCCAGCGCGCGAACCTGTTCGCCCTCTGCCACCCGCAGCTCTGGGGGCAGGTCCTCGATTCCGACGACTTGGCCTGGCGCCATTACCGTGAGCCAGCGGCAGGTGTTCTCAAGCTGGCGAACGTTTCCCGGCCACGCCATATTCTCGAAATAGCCCTCCGTTTCCGGCAACAGGTGTTTGGTTTCTGTTCCCAGCTCCTGCGCAGTTACTTCGAGGAAGTGACGCGCTAGAAGAGGTATGTCTTCACGCCGCGCGCGCAACGGGGGGATGTGCACGCGAATTACGTTCAGGCGGTGAAACAAATCTTCACGGAATCGGCCATCCTTGACCCGGCTCTCCAAATCCTGGTTCGTGGCAGCGACTATGCGCACATCCGTTTCGATTTGCTCGTGACCGCCGACGCGATAGAATTTTCCATCCGACAGAACACGTAGAAGACGTGTCTGGAGTTCGGCCGGCATATCGCCGATCTCATCCAAAAACAGGGTGCCACCATGGGCTTGCTCGAACCGGCCTTTGCGTTGGGAGAGGGCGCCCGTGAATGCCCCGCGCTCATGTCCGAACAGCTCCGATTCGAGCAGCTCCCGCGGAATCGCCGCGATATTGATGGCAATGAACGGCTTATCTGCACGTGGACTGTGTCGATGAAGGGCGCGTGCCACAAGCTCTTTGCCTGTCCCGGATTCGCCGTTGATGAGTACATTCAAATGCGAGCGCGAAAGCCGTCCGATGGCTCGAAACACTTCCTGCATTGCGGGCGCTTCACCGAGAATTTCCGTTGGAACATTATGTTCAATGGTGGGTTCGCTGCGATTGCGTCTGCGGTGTTCTATTGCGCGGCGTGTTAGTTTGACGGCGTCGTCGACGTCGAACGGCTTTGGAAGATATTCAAACGCCCCTCCGCGGTAGGAGGCAACGGCACTTTCCAGGTCAGAATGCGCGGTCATAATGATGATCGGCAAATCGGGTAGGCGGGTGTGAATCGCGTCGAGCAATTCAAGTCCGCCGAGCCCGGGCATGCGAATGTCAGTGATGATTACGTCCGGTTGCTCGCGACCGAGCGTTGACATGATGCCGTCCGCGGACTCAAAAGTGCGCACGGAAAGTCCTTCCTGCTGCAATGCCTTTTCAAGCACCCATCTGATGGATTGATCGTCATCGATCACCCATACGGTTTGTTGGTGGTCAGCCATTGTCGTTCTCCATAGGCAAATAGATCCTGAATATGGTTTGCTGCGGTCGGCTTATGCATTCGATGGAACCACCGTGCTGATGCACAATGTCCTGGGCAATCGACAAACCAAGACCAGTACCTTCGGGTCGCCCGGTGATCATGGGCAAAAAAATGTGTTCCCTGATCTCCTCAGCCACGCCCGGGCCGTTGTCTTCAATCTCGGCGCGCAGAACCAGACGGTGCCGGTACTGGCCAATGGTAAATTGGCGCTCAACGCGCGAGCGCAACAGGATCACTCCCTTGGCATCAAGTGCCTGGACGGCGTTGCGCGCGATATTGAGGACGGCCTGAATCAGTTGATCAGGGTCAGCAAGAAATTCAGGAATGCTCGTGTCATAGTCGCGCCGCATGCTAATACCTTCGGGAACCTCGGCGAGGATTAGGCTGCGCACATGTTCGAATACTTGATGGATATTGACCGATCGCTTGTTGAGCGGCATGTTCGGTCCGATCATTCGATCGACCAGACCGCGCAGCCTGTCGGCCTCGCGTATGATGATGCGCGTGTATTCGGTCAGGGCCTTGTTCGGCAGTTCTCGCTCGAGCAACTGGGCCGCGCCGCGCAGCCCACCCAGGGGATTCTTGATTTCATGGGCAAGCCCGCGTATCAGGGCGCGACTGGTGGCATGTTGATCAAGCATTTTCTCCTCACGGGCGAGTCGCAGCAGCCTGTCAATTGGAGTCCATTCCACTAGCAGTTCCGCGCCTCCCGCGCCGATCAGCGGTGTAACGACGCAATCTACGGTTACCTCGCGGCTATCAGCGAAAAGGATGCGCAAGCCGTACTCGGTGAAAGGATGCCCGCTTGCGAGCGCTTGTTGCAGCTTCTGCACCAGTGTGTTGTTGCGCGGAACCAGGTCCGCAATACCCTGGCCAAGAATCTGTCGGGCACTCAGTTCGAAAAGCATTTCTCCCGCAGGATTAATGAACGTCAGACGCAGATGATCGTCCACAACCATGACGGTTGAGCTGAGGTTTTCCAAAATGCGCTGGCAGTCGTTCAATCGGTTCGTTCCAGACGTCGTTCCCTGCGACTAAGCAAAAACCGCACCATCCATGATTTATACGAACAATTAATGACTTAGATGATTGCACGATTATAACAGGAAAGGATTTGCACCAAAATAGTGCATTTAACCTCAATCGTGCAAGCGTGTAGTGGCTCGTTTTGCGAATAAACTGCCCTTCAAAAGGACAGCCGTACTTCGGGCTTTCAGACCAAGGTCTGCCGGAACGTCTTCAATAATTCCTGGCACTTGCGGGGGACAAAAAAACGCCCCCTTTCGGGGGCGTTTCAGTTTGATACTCCGCCAAGTCTCTTAGACGCTGTAATACATATCGAACTCGACCGGATGGGTGGTCATGCGCAGTCGCGTGACTTCCTTCATCTTGAGCTCGAGGTAGGCATCGATCAGATCATTGGTGAACACCCCGCCTGCGGTCAGGAACTTGCGATCCTTGTCGAGGGCATCCAGAGCCTGATCCAGGGCATGACATACGGTCGGTATCTTCTTTTCTTCTTCCGGCGGCAGATCGTAAAGATCCTTGTCCATGGCTTCGCCCGGGTGGATTTTGTTCTGAATTCCGTCGAGACCGGCCATCATCATCGCAGCAAAAGCAAAATACGGATTGCTGCCGGCGTCCGGGAACCGAACTTCAATGCGGCGACCCTTGGGATTAGCAACATAAGGAATGCGAATCGAGGCGGAGCGGTTGCGCGCCGAGTACGCCAGCATCACCGGGGCCTCGAAACCAGGAACCAGACGCTTGTAGCTGTTGGTCAGCGAGTTGGTGAAAGCATTCACCGCGCGTGCGTGCTTGATAATGCCGCCGATGTAATAGAGCGCGGTATCGCTCAAACCGCCGTAGCCATTGCCGGTGAAAAGATTCTGGCCACCCTTGGCCAGAGACTGGTGCACGTGCATGCCCGAACCGTTGTCCCCGACGAGCGGTTTAGGCATGAAAGTCGCGGTCTTGCCGTAAGCGTGGGCAACATTATGTACGCAATACTTGTAGATCTGGAGCTCGTCCGCTTTCTTCACCAAAGTATTGAAACGCATGCCGATTTCGTTCTGGCCGGCGGTCGCTACTTCGTGATGGTGAGTTTCGATGCTAAGCCCCATCTCTTCCATGGCCAGACACATGGCCGAGCGGATGTCTTGCTGTGAGTCAACCGGCGGCACCGGAAAGTAACCGCCCTTGACGCCCGGGCGATGGCCCATATTGCCGCCTTCATAGACCTTTTCGGTATTCCATGACGCTTCTTCGGAGTCGACCTTAACGAACGAACCGCTGATATCGGCACCCCAGCGCACATCATCAAAAATAAAAAACTCAGCTTCCGGTCCGAAGAAAGCGGTGTCAGCGATTCCAGTGCTCTTCAGATAGGCCTCTGCGCGCTTGGCCAGAGAACGTGGGTCGCGTTCGTAGCCCTGCATTGTGTTCGGTTCGATCACGTCACACCGCAGGATGAGCGTCCTCTCTTCCATGAAAGGATCCATCACAGCAGTAGTCGCATCCGGCATGAGTATCATGTCGGACTCCTGGATGCCCTTCCATCCCGCGATTGAGGAGCCGTCAAACATCTTGCCTTCTTCGAAGACCGAGGCATCGACAGTGCTTGCGGGCACCGAAACGTGCTGTTCCTTGCCCTTTGTGTCAGTGAAGCGGAAGTCCACAAACCTGACTTCCTTTTCTTTGATCATCTTTAGTACATCAGCGCCGGACATCTGGGTTCCTCCTCAAAAAGGGAATTAATGAAACACGCAATCAACTACGAATTCGCTTGTACCGCTGGCGCGGCTATCCTGAGCAACTTTAGAGTCCGACATTTTGCACGAAATATGCCATTGCCGATACGGGGTTTAATGTCTTGTTTTTGTGATCATTTATTATTGGAGCGCAAATAGAAATGCACTAAGATAGCGCAGATAAGTGTTTTATGCACCATTGTAGTGCACTAACGGAAAAGCACAGCCACCGTGCCGATATCTGGGTCGCTGCGTACCGCTTCCTGCAGCTGCTGCGTCAGCTGGCCAGCATCAGGATAGATCGCAACAACACTGAGCGGAAGCACCAATTCCACGCAAATGCGGCCGTCGAGATAATGTAGCGTGACGCGCTCAATCTCGCGTGCCGCCTCAATATCTTTGAAATGATGTTCCAGGCGGGCAAGCAACTGATTGCGCAGGGGCAGTGTTTTGGAAGGCATCCGCACGGTATCGTCCTCCGGATCGATATGCACCATCACATCTGTTACCACCTCGATTTCCCTGATGAGAGTGCTGCGGACAGCCTCGCTGATGTGGTGACCTTCGGAAACGCTGATGGAATCATCGACGATAATGTGAACATCCACTAATGCACGCCCTCCCAGTCGGCGCGTGCGTAATAAATGCAGTGTCTTCACGCCGCTCACCCCGAGTATCGCGGAGCGAATGCGTGATAGCTGGTCAGGATCAAGACCGGTGTCGATAAGCTCCTTAACTGCGCTCCACCCGAGACCGATGCCAATCTTGGCAACGAACAACGCTACTCCGATTGCCGCCAAGGCGTCCATGTAGTGGATGCCGGCAATGCTTCCAGCTATACCGATAAAGACGATAATCGACGAAATTGCATCACTGCGGTGATGCCAGGCGCTTGCATGCAGCATTTCCGAAGCAAAACGTCTGGCGGTACGTTCGGTATAGCGATACAGCCCTTCCTTGGCGGCGATGGTCAGGCCTGATGCCCACAGTGTGAGGGGCAAAGGGGTGATAGCCCGCGTTCCGCTGGCGAGGCGTATACCGGCCCGTGCGGCGATACCGGCACCAACCAGCAGCAAGACAACTCCCAGTGCCACGGTTGTGGCTGTTTCGATACGCGCATGACCGTAGGGATGTTCCTCGTCGGCAGCCTTAGCGCTATGGCTCAAGGCGAACAGCACAAGAAAATCGGCGGCTAGATCAGACAGCGTATGAAAGCCGTCCGCTACCAAGCCTTGAGAATGTCCGGAAAAGCCCGCCACGAGCTGGCCCAGCACCAGTACGAGGTTCGTACCGAGGCTGACGTAGGCAACGTGTCGACTCGCCCGGTATCGCACCGGATCAGTGGTGTCCAGCAGATTCTGATCAATACCGCCGCTCATGGTTATTTCGCCGATCCGCAAACCCGCAGGACCACGGTAATTTCGCCGCCGATTGTGTGGCTTTCGAGGACTTCATGGCCGTGTATCCGGCACCAGGCAGGAATATCCTGTAGAGCGCCGGGATCCGAGCAGCGCACTTCAAGAATGTCACCCGCCAGTAACTCCGCCATCTTGTTTTGGGTGCGGATTACCGGCATCGGGCAAAGTAGATTCCGCGCATCCAGCTGATGGCGGTTCATAGATACCAGTTTGCAGGAATTTGTTCGCCAGGTAGTGGCGAAACTTCCAACAGCCGCGATCCCGCGCGTGGGTCGGTCAGTTCGACAATGACTTTTTCAGCATCGCGACCCTGGCCGAAACGCGCCGTCAAGCGTGCCGCGAGCAACAGGTCCTCTTCACTCATTTCGCCTTCCAATAGGACCAGCGGACCACGATGGCTGGTGGCGGCCATGTGTAGGAAGCGATTGCGATAGCCCCCAAGGTAATTGTTTTCGCCTTCTTCGCGACCGATGATTAACTTGAAATTCGGTTTTGGACGCAGGTGGCGACCCACTTTCAGCAGCATGATGTCATCAAGCTCATAGTGCTTGTCGCCGCGCGTAGTCCACAGATCTGTCAAGCGTTGGCTGTAGTTGGGATCGGTCAGGAAACAGCATCCGCCAGCGGGTTGTGCGTATTCGTGGAACCCGAAGTTTTCCGCCAGGGCCATTTGCGGTTTGCGGTTGCGTCCGTTCAGTGCCAACAGCCTTTCGCGGTCGACCCAGCCCTCGCGTTCCGGTAGGGTCGGCGGCAGGAGCTTGGCACACAAAGGTCGAAGGAGTCTATCAAAGGCGCCGGATTCGCGCGCGATTACAGGCATTGTATCGCGACGCTGGGAATTCGGGCGTTGACCGATCACTTCTCCGGTAATGATGAAATCAAAGCCGTGCGACTCCATCCACGTTCTGGCTTTGCCGACCATGAAACCCTTGCAGTCCAGGCAGGGATTCAGGTGAGCCCCATAACCATGCTTGGGATTGATGACCACATCCTTGTATTCTTCGATTACCTCAATGATATGCAGCTTGATTCCAAGCTGTTCGGCCGACCATAGTGCGTTATTGCGCTTCGGGCTGGCCCTTCTACGCTGGCGAATTGCATGGGTATGCCCTTCCACGCAAAAACCGGTGTAGAAGTTGAGACCCTCTACATGTATTCCCTGGTCCAGCATCAGGCGCGCCGCAAGCAGCGAGTCAAGGCCGCCTGAAATCAGAGCCACTGCCTTACGGGCTTGAGTCATAACAGTGTGTCTCGCTGTGCCAAAAGAAAGTGCACTACGGCGGATGTGCCCCAGGGGTGGCGGTCTAGTGCACATGGTGCAATGGCGCCATCTCCGTGATCGGGCGGGACTATTAACATCAAGATTTTAAACCAAATCCTGAGATGCAGACAGCTTGAATCATAGAGGATTTTGCTCTGGAAGCGACTACGATGAATTCAGAGCGACAACCGCCCCCGGTAAATTCCCGGCTGTTTCAACATCCAAAGGTTCAGTTGCCTTGCGCTTGCATAAAGGGTGTTCACGGACATTGATTTCCTGCAGTGTCATCCGCTGTATGGCCAGTCGGGCGGCAGGCGGTACCGGTATCGTGCCCATCTGCTTTCCTGGCACTCCATTTTAGATTCAATCCATATCCAATCTAAAATCCAATCCGCTTGCAGCGAACGACGCAGCGTCTGCGCAATTTTAGCATGAGAAAAAGAATGTATACTTTTTAATAAGTTAGCTGCAGCTGGTGCAAAAAGGCAGGCACGTAAGGGAACTGCCAGCCCCTTTTTTTACCTAACATCGCGCTGTCTGCACGGGTCGGCAGGCGACCAGCGCCCAACGTGTACTGTTATATACTGGGTGCCAGGCGGCCAAACAGTGCTATCCACCGAGAACCTTATGGAAAAACAACCTGCAGCGGCGCGGTGGTCAGAGCAGTGATGACCAGATCGCGACGCAAAACAGGAGGGCTAAGACGCATCCTGCGCTGGGGTCTCCGCATCCTATTGCTGATTATGGTAGTGGATCTGGTTTATGTGGCGACCCTCTGGCCGAATTGGCAGCAGCTGGCGAAAGGTCCGATCCCAAAGTCGCGGTTCATGGAGCATTACCTCGCAGTGCGCGCGGCAAAACACTGGCCGCCGATGCGCTGGGATCCGGTGCCAATTTCACAAATCCCGCTGGCTATGCAGCGTGCCGTCATCGTCGCCGAAGACGATAGCTTCTACGAGAACGACGGGTTTGATTTCGCCGCTATCAAAGACGCCTTCGACTACAACCTCGAAAAAGGCCGCATCGTGTTCGGCGCAAGTACTATTTCGCAACAGACGGTCAAGAATCTGTTTTTGACGCCGTCTCGAAATCCCATACGCAAATGGCATGAAGCGCTGCTTACTTGGGGTCTGGGTCACCACCTCACGAAGCGCCGGATTCTAGAGATCTATCTTAATACAGCGGAATTTGGACGCGGAATTTACGGTGTCGAAGCGGCTTCCGAAGCTTATTGGGGGATTCCAGTTTCGCAGTTGACGGTAGTGCAGGCGGCGGAGCTTGCCGCATCGCTGCCTAGCCCGGTGCGCAACAATCCCGCTCACCGCGGCATATTCTTTGTGCATCATGCCGAGAAGATATTGAATCTATTGGCACGCCAGTTCGAAATTCCCCCTGAGTCCCAGGATACCGGCCTCAATGAGAATCGGCCGGTATTTCCGGCGCCGCCGGCTGGAAGCAACGGGCCCGCACCGGTCGAAGACCGCTCTTCTGGTCCCCTGCGTACAATCTAGCCGCTGAACGCGGACCAGCCTGCGCGTACACGCGCGCGTTTGCTCGCTGTATAATCTGGTGAGTTTCAGCCGTTCCAATAATTAACCAAAGGCCAGCTCTTGAAATTCCAGGACCTCATACTTGCCCTGCAACGATATTGGGCCGGTCAGGGCTGTATTGTTCTGCAGCCCTATGACATGGAGATGGGCGCGGGGACGTTTCACACCGCCACGTTCCTCCGAGCCCTCGGACCGGAACCATGGCGGGCAGCCTACGTGCAGCCGTCCCGCCGACCCAAGGATGGTCGATATGGCGACAATCCCAATCGATTGCAGCACTACTACCAGTTTCAGGTTGTGCTCAAGCCGTCGCCCGACAATATACAGGATCTGTATCTCGAATCGTTGCGGACTCTGGGGATCGATACGCGCAAACACGATATCCGGTTTGTGGAAGACGACTGGGAATCGCCCACTCTCGGCGCCTGGGGTCTTGGCTGGGAAGTGTGGCTCAATGGCATGGAGGTGACCCAGTTCACCTATTTCCAGGAAGTAGGCAGTCTCGTGTGCAAACCGGTATTGGGAGAGATCACCTACGGTTTGGAGCGTCTCGCCATGTACCTGCAGAGCGTCGACAGCGTCTACGACATCGAATGGACGCACGGGGTCAGTTATGGCGACGTCTATCATCAGAACGAGGTTGAACAGTCGCGCTACAATTTCGAGCACAGCAACGTCAATTGGCTGTTCCAGCAGTTCAACGATTTTGAATCGGAAGCAAAGCGCCTGCTCGCCGAGAAACTGCCCTTGCCGGGTTTTGAGATGGTCATGAAATGTTCCCACACCTTCAATCTCCTGGATGCCCGCGGGGCCATTTCCACTACCGAACGCGCTGCCTATATCGGACGCGTCCGCGCGCTTGCGCGTCTGGTTGCGCAAAGCTACTTCGAGTCGCGTGAAGCTCTCGGCTTCCCTCTGATCAAAAAAACCGGCGGGAAGAGTTCATGACTAGGAAAACCAAGACGTCAGCGGCCCGGCGTTCGGCCGCGCGTGCTACTCAGCCGCATGGCAGTCAGAGCCTGCTTGTCGAGATTCTCACCGAGGAGCTTCCCCCGAAGTCGCTGCAGCGCCTGTCACAGTCTTTTGCGGATAATGTGTTAGAAGGTCTTAGGCAGCAGTCTTTTCTGGCGCCGACCAGCGTCGCCCAGCCCCTGGCAACGCCGCGGCGCCTGGCAGTTCTGGTGACCACTACTCTGGACCGGCAACCGGATCGCATCGTCGAGCGGCGCGGACCAGCGGTAAGTGCTGGTTTTGCGCCTGATGGAAAACCCACGCCTGCGCTGGTGGGATTTGCAAGATCTTGCGGGGTCGATCCAGCCGGGCTCGAACGGCGCAGCGGCGACAAGGGAGAATATTTTGTCTATTGCTCGAAACAGAAAGGCGAACCTTTGGCTCGTCATCTGGGTCCCATCGTCGAAGCGAGTCTTAGGAAGTTGCCTGTCGCGAAGCTCATGCATTGGGGCAGCGGAGACGTGGAATTTGTGCGTCCGGTGCATGGTCTGATGATGTTGCACGGCAGTCGCGTAGTGACCGGAGAGGTTTTTGGTCTCAAGAGTGGTAACACGACACTCGGGCACCGATTTCTCAGCCGCGGAACAGTCGTTATTCCCAGCGCAGATCGCTATAGTGCGACCATGCGCCGTTCCGGCCGCGTTGTGGTGAGCATTGCCGAGCGGCGCACCGAAATCGAGCGCAAGCTGCGCGCGGCTGCGCAACGCGTTAAGCGGGGCACACAGGTTTTGCTCGACGAGAAGAAACGCGCCGCCGTTTCTGACGAGCAATGGAGCATTGCGGCGGCGGAAGTCGTTCGGAACAACTCGGTCTTGCTGGACGAAGTTGCTTCACTAGTGGAATGGCCAGCCGTATACGCTGGTCGCTTCGGCGATGAATTTCTGCGAGTTCCCGTTCCTTGCCTGGCCTTGAGCATGCAGCGGCACCAGAAGTACTTTCCGCTCGTGCACATGCAACAAAAGGGTTTCATGCTGCCCCACTTTT
>JAKBDW010000235.1:0-12209 GCA_021834245.1 Pseudomonadota bacterium | reverse complement strand
GAAAACGGCCGCGGCAGAAAACCTGATAGCGGTCCAGTCCACCAATTACGTCGCCTATGCCTGGGAAGTAGTTCCACATCCGCAGCAGATGCGGATAACCTTCAGCCTGCAGAATGGAGATTATGTGCTCGTAAGAATCTCGTATCGCATGCTCGAAATCATCCACGCCATTTCCAGAATGAATGATGCAGCCAAATAATATCTCACTGTTACACGCGATCGTAAGATCCCCTTCATGCCGATATGTCACCGGAAGATCGCTTGTCCAAACTTCTACCAAAGACTTAGTGCCCAACTGGGGCATTCCGACAATGGCATGTGGGTGATCGACTGCGGTCAGCGCGCGCAATGGCCGGCCATAATGAATTTCGCCGAGCAACACACGCTGCGTATCCCGCAGCAGTGCCCCGAGCCCGTCAGAATCCAGGTAGCTGAGTCGCAGCAACCACGGCCTGGGGTGGGTAGGTAGCATGTCTGCTTCGCTGGCACTCACAGTCGTGTCACGGGCGCCAAGGGCGGATGATATATGAGCTGCACCGCATTACCGTCGGGGTCCAAAAAGTAGAAGCTGCGCGCACCGTCGCGATGAGTACGCGGCTCCTTGGTGATTATTACACCGTGTGCGCGCAAAAATTCGTGCCAGACATCAACCTGTTCCGGCATCGCCACTAGAAATCCGATGTGATCAAGCCGCTGGCCGTTAGCGGCCACAAAATCATCTGGCGCACGGTGCAGCGCCAGATTGTCATGCCCGGAAGTGAGGTAAACGTTGTCCGCATCGGGTCGCCACTCCACTGTCATCCCTAACAGTGAAGTATAGAACTGTTCGCACTCTTCCAGTTTACGCACTTGGAGCGCGACATGGCGCAGTCCGGTAGTCGGTTCAGGACGATTCATAAATCATACCAAACAGTCTATGCCGTCTTTCCGGCAAATACGGCATCGTGCGCTGCCTTGCGTACAGATTCACCGAAAACCTGCCGCATAACAATGGGCAGTCCTATTGATCCCTGCGACAACAAAAGGTCATGAAATTCCCTAAGGGTAAGGTTAGGAAGCTGACGGTGCAAGCATCCGCGCGCGGCATTAATCAGCGCCCAGCCCACTGCGTAGCACGACGGCACGGTCGGAGACTGGCTATACCAACGCAATTCTGCGATCGCCTGTTCACGAGGAAACCCTAGTTCCGCCACCATGCGGTCTATAGCCTGCTCGAGTGACACCCCGCCGGTATGAATATCGACATCGATTACGACGCGCAACGCCCGCCACAATCGGTCCCGCAACATCATTAAACGCTGTTCCGGACTGGCCAAAAAGCCCTGCTCAAACATAAGCTGCTCACAATACAGCGCCCAACCCTCATAAAGACTAGCCGATGCATTAAGCAGTCGCGGCAGGCGCCGACCAAGCGGGCTGACATTGGCGGTAACAAACTGTAGGTGGTGTCCTGGCCAGGCTTCGTGCACGCAAGTTTGGGCAATGCTTGCGCGATTGTGCTCCGCCAGCTGCTCCAGCGAACTTGCAGGAGTGACGTAATAGAGACCGAGCTGCTGCGCATCATTCGGACTGGCCTCATTATAGGCCGCAAACGGTACCTGGTGACGCAGAAACAGCGGCGTTTCGACGACCTCGAGACGCGCCGCCGCCGGTATGCTAACCAGTCCACGGCTGTGTACAAATTCCCGCGCCGCAGCCATCTGCATTCGGTAGCTAGACAGCAATGCATCTGCAGCAGGATGGTCGGCCTGAATTCTTCGCATCAGACTAACCAAGTCGTTGGAGCCAGAAATTTCGCGGCATAGTTCTAGGAGCTCCCGCTTGGTTTCCCTGATAAGGATCTCACCGAACTCGCGCAACTGGGCTGGCGCCGCCTCTATGAAATGTCGGCGCCTAAGGAGGTGCTGGAAGCGGATGCTTCCGCAGGCAAAATTCCCCGCGGCAGCATCGGTTGGAGCACCGGCCAGAAAGTCAGCATATTGACGCAGTGCGTCAATGGCGCGGTTCAATACCGCAGAGAAATCCGCAAGCTGCCACAGATTCTCCTGAACTTTGGGGTGCGACTGCAGGCCGTCCAGAAACTCGATACCGGCACGCGCAGACAACACTGCCGATTCTATCCAGGTCGGCGGAACAACTGCGGCGCGCGCACCATAATAGTCCTGCGCATGCAGCAGGTGGTCTGGGATTGCAACCAGCCGCGACATCAGTTCAGTGGGAAAAGCCGAGGTTGGTCGAATGAGCAACTGGTAAATGGCATTGAGCGGGAGCGCGCGACCGGGATCTGGTGCGTTTGGCTCGACATCCAGAAGAAACTCGTTCTCCAGTCGCGCGGCGTCGTAAAGAATGGTCGCATCAAGCTGCGCATCGGCACTAATGTCCCGGTCTCCGGCCTCATCCAGCGCAATCATCAGTTCGTCATTGAGGCAAACCAGAGCCGCTGCCGCCTCTTGCGCGTACGGCGCAAGCAAGTGTCCGTACCCAGACACTCCGGCGTCGACTGCTGCTTCCGGATGAAAGCGGAACCAAACTTTATAATAGGCGTCGATTAGTGCGGTCAGACGCGCACCGGCCGATGTTTGATCTCCAGTCACGCTGTCGGGACGATTTCGAAGTCGTGGGTGATAACGGCAGTCTTGCCCAGCATGATGGACGCGGAACAGTATTTTTCCGCAGAAAGTTTAATCGCCCTCTCCACGACATCGGGCTTCAGATTCTTGCCGCTAACTACAAAATGTATATGTATGCGGGTGAATACCTTGGGGTCCACAGAGGCGCGTTCGGCATCGATGTTCGCAGCGCAGTCGCCAATATCATGCCGACCCTTGCGCAAGATGTGCACTACATCAAATGCCGTGCAACCACCCATGCCGATGAGCACCATTTCCATTGGCCGCGGACCGCGGTTTTTCCCCCCGTTTTCAACCGGCCCATCCATCGTGACACTGTGGCCGGTTTCGGATTCACCGACGAAACTCGCTTCCCCAGCCCACTTTACAGTTGCTTTCATTTTCAACCTCACCTAGTCAGTCACGCTAGTTACAGGAACACGCCACACATGCCGGTCAGCCGTTATCAGATTACACCACCCGCTGCATTGCTGTTCCGAAAAGCTCGACCAACTTGACCCCCGGGTCCGGCGCGCGCATGAATGCTTCCCCTACCAGAAACGCGTTGACCCCATGTCGGCGCATGTGCACAACGTCAGCCGGCGTGTGAATACCGCTCTCCGTAACGACAACGCGATCCGCGGGAACCCTCGACAGCAATCCCAGCGTTACGTCGAGACTGGTCTCAAACGTGCGCAGATCTCTATTGTTGATTCCGACGAGTGACGTATCGAGCGTCAAAGCGCGATCCAGCTCATCGCCATCATGCGCTTCAACCAGCACATCCATGCCGAGGCTCTGGGACAGCGCCGCAAGCTCAACAAGCAGCGGCTGATCCAGGGCGGCAACGATCAACAAAATGCAGTCGGCTCCAAGCAGCCGCGCCTCGTACACCTGGTAAGGATCAATGACAAAATCCTTCCGCAATACTGGCAATCCACAAGCCGCGCGCGCCTGCTGCAAGTGTTCGTCGGCGCCACGAAAAAAATCTACGTCGGTCAACACCGAAAGGCATGCAGCTCCAGCACGTTCGTAAGACGCCGCTATTTCCGCTGGTTGAAAATCCGCACGCAACAAGCCCTTGCTCGGCGATGCGCGCTTAATTTCCGCGATCACGGCTGCCGCCCCACTCTTAACACGGGCCAACATGGCAGCCGCAAATCCGCGCGGTGCCGCTGCGGCAAACGCGCGCCGGCTGATCTCGCTCCGCCCAAGCTTCGCGCTGCGCTCGGCAATTTCCTGCTTCTTGCGCGCAAGAATACGCTTCAGCACATCAGGAGTGTCATTCATGACGGCCATCCCATTTTGCGCATGGTACCGGCGCCTAATACTGAGCCCATAATCTTTCCGCCTGCCGTCAGACCCTAGCTGCTCGCGTGCCGGCGGCCGTATGATACAAGGGCGTCCAGCTTTGCGCGCGCTGCGCCACTACTAATCACTTCCCGTGCCCGCTCGACGCCAGCTGCAAGATTGGATACCAATCCTGAAACGTAAATCGCCGCACCGGCGTTAAGCAATACGATGTCGCGTGCCGTCCCTGGTTTGTCATCAAGAATCTGCCGAATCAGCGCCAAACTTTCTGCGGCGCTTGCAACAACCAGCGATTGCACATCACCGCGTCCCATACCATATTCTTCCGGCCAGATGGTGTAACTGCGCACGATGCCATCCTTGAATTCCGCAACCTGCGTGGTCGCACCGATGCTTATTTCATCAAGTCCGTCTTCGGCGTGAACCACCATGACGTGCCGGCTGCCCAGGCGACCCAAGACCTGTGCCATAGGTTCTAGCCAGCTGCTGGCGAAAACACCGATGAGCTGGTTCGGCGCGCTCGCCGGATTTGTCAAAGGACCGAGAAGATTGAAAATCGTACGCACACCCATCTCACGGCGCGGGCCGATTGCGTATTTCATTGCACCGTGATGGCGCGGAGCGAACAGAAATCCGATCCCAATTTCGTCGATGCAACGGCCTACTTCGTCTGCCGTGAGGTCCAGATTAACGCCCGCGGCTTCGAGCACATCGGCACTTCCGGACTTGCTCGATACGGACCGATTTCCGTGTTTCGCCACATTTGCGCCGGCGGCCGAAGCGACGAATGCGCTGGCTGTAGAAATATTGAATGTATGCGCGCCGTCTCCGCCGGTGCCGCAGGTGTCAATTAGATGGCGGGTGTCGGCAACCCGCACAGCGGTCGCGAGCTCGCGCATCACGCGCGCCGAGGCTGCGATTTCTTCCACTGTCTCACCCTTCATGCGCAGTCCGATAAGCAAACCTCCGATCTGCGCAGGAGTTGCCGCCCCCGTCATGATCGCGTGCATGACGGAATACATATCTTCGGAGTTCAAGTCGCGCCGCTCGGTAACGGCGCGGATTGCGCTTTGTATGTCCATGGTATCTGTCAGCTTGCGACCTTCGATCAGTTTTACATTAACACGTAATTTACTTTCGCCCGCTACCTGCTCTGATCAAGAAAGTTCTTCAACAGGTCGTGTCCGCCTTGCGTCATGATGGATTCAGGATGAAACTGCACTCCTTCGACAGCGTATTCCCTGTGCCGCACCCCCATGATCTCATTATCGTCCGCAGACCACGCCGTCACTTCCAGACAGTCCGGCAAGGTTGCGCGCTCGATCACGAGAGAATGGTAGCGTGTTGCCTCAAACGGATTCGGCAGGCCGCTGAATACGCCCCTGCCCTCATGGTGAATCCAAGAAGTTTTACCATGCATCAATTGGCGCGCACGTACAATCCGCCCACCATAGGCCTGACCTATACTCTGATGTCCAAGACACACACCGAGGATAGGAATTCGCCCCCCGAAACGACGCACAGTTTCTAGCGACACCCCTGCCTCATTCGGAGTGCATGGACCTGGAGAAATCACAATTCGCTGCGGCGCGAGATCCCCGATTGCATCAACTGTAATCTCATCATTACGTACGACGTGGACATCTTCACCCAGCTCGCCAAGGTACTGCACGAGGTTGTACGTGAAGGAATCATAATTGTCTATCATCAACAACATTGAAAACCCCTTGTGGCGCCTGCGCTGCGAGGCATTTCCCACTTGCCTGTGCCGAAATGAGAAGTCGTGCGCAAAATGCTGACTGCTGGACCGGCAGTCATTATGGCAGTTTCATTGTCTCGCGTTCGCCCAGTCCAGCGGCCGCCAGGCTCGCAGCACGAAATATGGCGCGCGCCTTGTTCATAGTCTCGTTCCATTCGTTGCGTGCCACGGAATCGGCCACGATGCCGGCTCCGGCCTGGATATACAAGGTGTCGTTGGCAATGACCGCGGTTCTGATAGCTATCGCGGTGTCCATGTTCCCGCCCCATCCAATGTACCCGATAGCACCCGAGTAGATGCCGCGCTTCACCGGCTCAAGTTCGTCGATAATTTCCATGGCGCGCACCTTGGGGGCGCCGCTCACGGTTCCTGCCGGAAAAGCGGCTCGCAGGACATCAATCGCATCCAGGTCTGGGCGTAACTCGCCCACTACGTTAGACACAATATGCATTACATGCGAGTAGCGCTCGATTGCCATTTTTTCCGTCACCTTCACGCTTCCCGTGCGCGCGACGCGACCGACATCGTTGCGTCCGAGATCGATCAACATGAGGTGTTCAGCAAGTTCCTTGGGGTCGGACAATAGCTCACGTTCGAGCTGTACGTCCTCACGCTCGTCACGTCCGCGCGGCCGCGTGCCGGCAATTGGCCTTACGGTCACGAGATTGTCCTCGAGGCGCACTAGAATTTCTGGCGAGGATCCCACCACATGCAGATCACCGAGATCGAGAAAGTACATGTATGGAGACGGATTCAGCGTGCGCAGTGCTCGGTAGAGGTCCAGCGGGGGGAACTTGAATGGCACCGACAGGCGTTGCGACAGCACCACCTGCATGATGTCGCCCGCACGAATATACTCCCTGGACTTCTCGACTGCGGCTTCGAATCCGGACTGGGTAAATCCGGACACAAAATCTTCCTCATGCAGTTCGGCGGCCGCGTTTGCCGGCGCGTGCTCCGGCAAACCTGCGCGCAGTTGACCAACCAATTCATCCAGTCGGCGCACGGCCTTCTCATAAGCATTATTTACGGCCGGATCAGCATGCACTACTGCGTATAGCTTTCCTGCCAAATTGTCGAAAACAATGACTTCGTCGGACACCATGAGCAATATGTCCGGTCCGCCGATCTCATCCGGCTTGCCACTGTCTCCCAAAACTGGCTCTATCAGCCGCACGGTGTCATAGCCGAAACAGCCAACGAGGCCCCCGGAAAAACGCGGTAGGCCGGGCAAGGACGGGACCGAATAGCGCGCCTGGAAGCTTCGCACGTACCCAAGAGGATCGGCGAATGTATCGCGCTCTGCGATCTTGCCATCAATCTCGATGCTCACTTCGTTGCGGAAAACGCGCAGGACCGTACGACAAGGCAGCCCTATTATTGAATAACGGCCCCACTTCTCTCCGCCCTGAACGGACTCGAACAGATAGCTGTAGCGGCCACAGCCAAGCTTGAGATAGGTACTTAGAGGGGTGTCGAGATCCGCCAGGACCTCGCGCATCATGGGGATGCGATTTGCGCCTTGACCGGCGTAGCGATCAAACTCGGACTTGCTCAGAAACATGGGTCACCACCAGATTGCATGAATGAATATGACGCGACACAACGATAGTTTGCTGAAACCATCGCTCCGGCATCTGCGTCCACTTCATTATCATGCGCGACATGGTCGAATCCGGTGGTACTTTGTGCTTAGGAATAAAGCCTCAGGTAACGCGGCAATTCCGCCAGCGAATCGATCACGGCGTCCGGCCGTGATTCTCGTATATTCTTGCCGTGATTATACCCGTATGTCACGCAAATAACAGGCATCCCGGCGGCACGTGCTGCCTGCACGTCATTCTCCGAATCTCCCACCAGCACGCCGTGTTCCGGAGTAATTCCGAAATGGGCACAGGCATGCCGCAACGGCAATGGATCAGGCTTTTTCTTTGGCAGGCTGTCTCCGCTCAGGACCAACTTGAAAAAGCGCCGCAATCCAAGATCTTCCAGCAACGGCCGAGTGAATACTTCCGCCTTGTTGGTGATACAGGCAAGCTCAAATCCCATGGCTTGCAATTGTATCAACCCCTCCTCGACGCCGGGAAAGGGCCGGCTACGGTCCGAGACACAGGCACGATAGTGCTTCTTATACAGAGCATACGCCTGCTCGTAGAGGGCTGCGTCCGGTTCTCCCTGCATCTCTCCTGTAAGAGCGCGCTTCACGAGCCGTGGCACACCATTGCCGATCCACGTAGCCACCGTAGCTTCATCCCGCTCGGGCCGACCCAGATCGACCAGCATGCGATTGGCAGCGGTTGTCAGATCCGGTGCCGTGTGAATCAGCGTACCGTCTAGATCGATCATTACCATTTTCACGCTGAACGGAACTGCGGCCGCGTGCGCCGCGACAGGGCCGGCGCTCATTTGACCTTCGCCAATTCAGCTCGCATCTTGGCGACGGTTGCCTTGTAGTCCGGCGTGTTGAAAATGGCTGAACCAGCCACAAACGTGTCGGCCCCGGCTTCAGCGATTTCGCGGATATTATCAACCTTGACCCCACCATCGATCTCCAGCCGAATATCTCGACCACTCTCGTCGATGATGCGCCGTGCCTCGCTTAGCTTGTCCAGGCTGGAGCGGATGAAACTCTGACCACCGAAACCGGGGTTAACCGACATGAGCAGCACCATGTCGATCTTATCCAGGACATACTTAAGGTAGTCGAGAGGGGTGGCCGGATTGAATACTAGCCCGGATTTGCAGCCCGAGTCCCTTACCAGCTGCAGCGAGCGGTCTATGTGTTCGGTACCTTCCGGGTGGAATGTGATGTAGGTGGCTCCGGCCTTGGCAAAATCCGGAATGATGCGGTCTACCGGTTTGACCATCAGATGCACATCGATGTCAGCTTTTACGCCATGCTTGCGCAACGCCTCGCACACCAGCGGACCGATGGTGAGATTGGGTACGTAGTGATTGTCCATGACGTCGAAATGGACGATATCAGCGCCAGCCTCGAGCACCTTTGTGACTTCCTCGCCCAGCCGGGCAAAGTCCGCCGACAGAATCGACGGGGCAATCTTGTAATCACGCATGGAATCTCATCCTTAAAACTTGCTGAAGACGGTGGCGCGGGATTAGCGCGCCGCCCCGGAACGCGGACTTTACCGGATACGGCCAAAGTTTTCAGCCCCGGAACGCCCAAATGACCAATTTACCCGCGGCCAATATAGGCATACGGGCCACCCACCTCCGCCGCAGTTTCAAGCTTCAGTAGCAGAAAATTCGGATCTGCGGCATGGAAATTGCAACAACCCGGTAAAAAACATCTCATTACGTGGGGTCATGCAAGTTACTCGCGGAGGGTTATCCGCAGCTGTCCGCGGCAATGATTGCCGCATGCTGACAATTCACGCCCGGCCAGCAGAGGGTATATGACAGAACGTACGTTTCGCCTCCTTTTTGGCACGGCATTGCTTGTCGGTCTTTATTTCAGTCTCGACTTCCTGGTTGCGGGCCTCGCCGTACTTTCCTTGTCTCAGGGAATTACCGGTTGGCGCATTTCGCGCATCGTGACGCATCTGCGGGCTGGCCGTGCATCATCATCGGATTTATCAACCCATACCGGGTTAACAGACGCCGCCATTGGCGCTGCGTTTACCCTAGAGGCTGAACAGGCCCTGTCACTGATCGTTACGGCAATGATTGCGCTGGGAGGCATTTTCTTTACCAACCGGCTCTGGTTCCTGCCATGGTTCATGGGATTCGGATTGCTCGGCGCGGGCCTAAGTGGCGTCTGTCCCATGGTTCTGGGTCTCAGATGGGCTGGGCTCAAATGATCGACAATAGGCGCGCTGCGGCGGACTTTCGCAATCGCCAGCTTACGACGCTACCGACCAGGATCGCGGGCATCGTGTTCTGGGGAATGGTGCTGGTGGGGGTGTTTGTTACCTTCATGCGTCTGCGTGGTCAGGAGCATGAAATTACCCTTCGCTATAACTCCTACGCGGATCGTCTCGCTTATTCTCTGGGCCAGAGCCTGGCGCGTACACCTGAACCATCTGTGGGGCAGCTTGAAATGCTGGCGCTGAAGTTCATAGACAGAACCGGGGTATCCGGAGTCGACATCCGTATCGGCACAAAGCACATCCTGGCCGGAAACACCGGTCCGAGGCTCGAGGCATATACGAGAGTGGTCCGCTACATGACGGGCAGACGCAAATTGCAACCCGCAGCGGCATTTGTCGCCGTTTATAACCCTTCAATTCCCAATGCTCTCGCCACAGACCGCAAGCACGTACTTGCAGCCATGGGCATAGTCCTATTGACATTCGGGGTGATTCTACAGTGGGTGCTAAATCACTTATTGTCGCGCCCGTTCGAGCGGATGATCGAGGCCGCGCGCGCGATCGGTAGCGGCGAAACAGCCAGACGTTTCGATGATACGCGTGACGATGAGTTCGGCTTTCTCGCAAAGTTCATTAACCAAGCGCTCGACTTCACCGTCGCCCAACAGCTCGCTCTGCGCGAGGCACTGGAACGCGCCAAACAATCGGAGTCGGAGCTTTACGCTGAGAAGGAACGAGCCGAGGTTGCACTGCATTCGATCGGCGATGCCGTAATTACCACCGATGCCCGCGCAACGGTGGAATACCTGAATCCGGCGGCGGAAGCTCTCACAGGCTGGGATGCAGCAGACGCAATCGGGCGACCGCTCTCAGACGTATTCAAATTGGTCGACGAGGATAGTCGCCAATCAGTTGAGAACCCGGTAAGAGAATGCCTGCTCCGTGGAGAAGTCATCGGCCGCATGGATCGTGTTGTATTGCTTTGTCCTGACGGGCGCGCACTAGACATCGCCCCCTCGGCAGCACCGATACATGACCGCAATCGCCGACTGGTCGGTGCAATTATGGTGTTTCATGATGTTGGTCCGACGCGCCGCATGACCCGACAGCTTTCATATCTTGCCAGTCACGATGCCCTAACAGGACTGTACAACCGGCGAGAATTTGAAAAACAGCTGCAGTTGGCCCTGGATGAACTGCGGTCAGATTCTTGCGAACACACGCTCTGTTATATCGACATGGACCAGTTTAAGGTCGTCAACGATACCTGTGGTCATGCTGCCGGCGACGAACTGCTGAAACGATTCAGCAAAATGCTGCGTGGGGCGACGCGGGACTCGGATATAATTGCGCGTTTAGGCGGCGATGAATTCGGTCTGCTGCTCAGGCATTGCGACGCAGACCAAGCAATGGTTATAGCGCAGGACCTGCTCAGCCGGACACGAAACTTCCACTTTGTGTGGCAGAACCACAGCTTCGATGTTGGCGTCAGTATAGGCGTGGTGGCGATTTCCCCACCCGCTACCGGTATTGCAGACATCCTGGCCGCAGCGGACATGGCCTGCTATTCGGCGAAGGATGACGGCCGTAACTGCATCCACAAATACCACGCCGACGCCAATGCCTTGCGGCAGCAGCACGATGGTATTTCCTAGGCATTGCGCCTCGGGCACACCGTAGAAGAAGACCGGCTGAAACTTTTCTGCCAAGCTGCAGTTGCTCTATCCGGGGATGCCGGAAAAGAACGCTATTTTGCTGCACGCGGACTACAGCGGCGGGCCGTAGACATTCGCCATTAACATATCCGCACATTCCTTGAATCAGGATGAATTTCTGAGGTTCGCCATGAACC
Organism: Pseudomonadota bacterium; assembly: GCA_021834245.1. Taxonomy (GTDB): domain Bacteria; phylum Pseudomonadota; class Gammaproteobacteria; order Acidiferrobacterales; family UBA6901; genus JAJXUF01. The sequence goes on along the minus strand of JAKBDW010000235.1, from coordinate 851 downwards.
ATGCTGACGGTTGCGGGCTTTTTCCCCGGTTCGGTTGTTTTCGAAATCGAGGATGCTGCGGCGCCCACCAAGCTTGACGGCCGTGCGCATCAGGTCACCAAGTTGCGCAAAAATGGCGGCGCCAGCGCCATCGACAATTTCGGCGGTGCCATCAGGTCGATTTGCTATCTCAAGCAGCTCCAGGTGGATTAGCTCAAGATAAGTGGCGATCTCATAGGGAATATGATCAATGACACCTGCTAGCACTCAATGGTTGAGGCCACTAATAAGATCGGCCACGCCGCAGGGATTCACACCATCGCGGAGTTTGCGGAGAACCAGGGCACTATCTCCGCCTTGCACCGCATCGACGCGGATTATGCGCAGGGCCTTTCAATATCAGACTTGCCCCAGGTGAAGGGCGTCGTCAAGGTCGACCTGCAGGACACTGTGTTTCCACCAGCGGCAGTTTATAGCTGGTCGGACGCAATGCTGTTTCCCGGCAACCGCGGCGCGGGACTCAGGAGACAACCTGGTAATAGAGATTCTGCGGGTGGTTCGCCTGGGCAAAAAAGAACCAGCGCTCGATAAACAGACCCAGGTACTGCACCCCGAAGGCGACAGCCATCAGTCCCGGGTTATGCAAAATGACGCCGGCCCAAACCAACAACACCGTCAGCGGGAAAACCAGCACGATAAACAACCATTTGAGAGACCGAAAAAGCCTGGCGCTGACTCCATGGAAGAATTCGCGTGTATTGAACGACCCACCCATGAATCCTTGAGCCTTCTGCTTGATGTTGCCATGCCGCACGCCAATCGCGGTCTGTAGCGATGACTTATGTCGCAGCCTAGCATTGCGAATCAACGAG
>JAKBDW010000166.1:0-3018 GCA_021834245.1 Pseudomonadota bacterium | reverse complement strand
AATAGACCAGTCCCCCGTCCCGCTCGTCCATTACCAGGGCTACGCCAGAACGCAAGAAAAGTTGGTCCGGATTCGCATAGTGCATGAGTTCGTCTGTCGGCGCCGACAATTTGCTGACCGCCTGAGAAGGAGGGAGCGCAGCAGTCGGAGGTACGACCTCTGTCAGGGTCGTTTGCGACGGAAAATCCTGCCGATGCTCGGTTGCCCAGATCTTTGGAAGCAACAGGGCCATGACAATGATCCCGGCGGCTGTTCCGAGGGCAACGGTTTGCTTATGCGGTCTCATCGAAGAACAATTCCCTCTTTCTTTTTACGGTTTTTAAAGTTCATTCTCGCAATTGTTCGTTCTGTTGTGCCTGTTGTAGCAGGTTTTGGGCACGAGCGATGCTTTTGTAAAATATAGCAATTTTCTGCGACAAAGAGTAAGTATTTTTGACATTCGGTACCCTGTTCACGACAGAGTAGTCGTTAAAGCCTAACGCCGAATCTCAACAGTTCGGTCTCTATTGCGGATGGCCCTTGATTTAGTGTTATCAGGACACTAAAATTAGTGTAGGTGATACACGAAGTGAGCTCATGGAGAGACAATTGTATCCACGTCCCATTGTTGGCACCGAGGTGGTGATTTTTAGCATTTGGGAACGTCAACTGAAGGTCCTTCTAGTACGGCGGGAAGATGAACCCCATCGAGGTCGATGGGCCTTGCCCGGCGGATTCATTCGAGTGGACGAGGAAATTGAAGATTGTGCCACGCGCGAACTGAGGGAGCAGACCGGCGTTTGCGGGATCAATCTTGAGCAGCTCTACACGTTCGGGCGTCTCACCCGTGATCCGCGTGAGCGTGTGATTAGCGTGGCGTATTTTGCGCTAATTCCGCGCGACAAGGTGCTGCCGCATCCAGCCTTGCAATCCCTGGCAACCGAATGGTTTGTGCTTGATGCCCTGCCAGACCTGGCTTTCGATCATAATGAAATTGTAGCGGTGGCGTATGAACGTCTCGGCGCGAAGCTGAGCTATTCGACGATCGCGTTTCAGGCTATGCCCGAAAAGTTCACGCTCAGCGAGTTGCAAGAAGTTTATGAGATTATTCTCCGGGTCGATCTTGATAAACGCAATTTTCGTAAGAGGATTCTAGCGTCCGGTCAGATGGAAGAAACGTGTGAAGAGCGGCGTATTGGTCAACACCGACCCGCGCGACTGTTTCGTGCCAGGAACCCACACAGTATTGAGGTTATCAGGTAGGCAAGACATGGAGAAAAGACAGAGTTTCAATGCTATTCTGTCCCAGCAGATGAACTTGCAGGTAGCCTTTTTGAAGCCCAACTTCGTTGATCTGCCGTTTAACGGCGCAAGGCGCCAGTGGCGGGAAACAATTTGCCAAAGTTTGTCTCGTGTAGGGGTGGTCGCAACAGGGCCGGATGTACAACTCGGGGCCCATTCTCTTGCGCTATGCAGCAGGAGGTGACGCATGAATAATCTCAAAATCGCACCTGTCATACCGCTAGTCACGGTTCCGGACACCGCCAAGGTTCTGGCGCGCACTGCGATCGCAACAGAGGCCGAACGGACGCGCACGATAAAAGATATCAGGCGCCTGCTGCAGGAGCAGAACGCAGTATTGGTTGCGCATTATTACGTCGATGAAGAGCTTCAGAAGCTTGCTGAAGAAACCGGGGGTTTTGTTTCTGATTCCCTCGATATGGCACGATTCGGCCACGAGCATCCCGCAAAAACCCTAGTGGTGGCGGGTGTGCGCTTCATGGGCGAAACCGCGAAAATTCTGAATCCAGAAAAGCGCATACTTATGCCGACGTTCGAAGCCGAATGTTCGTTGGATCTCGAATGTCCAGCCGAGCAGTTCATCCCGTTCTGTGACAGCTATCCGGACCGCACAATAGTTGTCTATTCCAATACCAGCGCAGAGGTCAAGGCGCGTGCCGACTGGGTGGTATCGTCCAGCATCGCGGTGCCGGTCGCAAGATTTCTGAAAAGCCGCGGGGAGAAGATTCTTTGGGCTCCCGACCGCCATCTTGGATCCTATGTGCAACAAGTGACTGGCGCGGACATGGTTCTCTGGCCGGGCGCTTGTGTTGTGCACGAAGCATTCAAGGCACAAGCTTTGGCCGCCCTCAAGCGGCAGCATCCGGAAGCAGCTGTGCTCGCCCATCCCGAATCGCCCGCCTCCGTACTAGAGCTCGCTGACGTTGTTGGGTCCACTACGCAACTGATCAAGGCTGCGCGTGAACTTCCTCAGCGCACATTGATTGTTGCGACCGACAACGGGATATTCTATAAGATGAAACAGGCGGCCCCCGACAAATTGCTTATGGAGGCCCCTACTGCCGGTGCGGGCGCGACCTGTCGCAGTTGTGCTCATTGCCCCTGGATGGCCATGAACGACCTGCGCGGAGTTGAACACGTACTCCGAACCGGCGAAAACGAAGTTCACATTGATGAAGCCGTGCGCATCAAAGCTTTGCGTGCTACCCAGCGCATGCTCGACTTTGCACAATCCCATAAGTCAAACGCAGTTGGCCAGCGGTGAACAGCCGGCGACCATACAACGCCTGAGTCAGGAAGATGAAAATTGGGTTGCCGAAGGAAATCAAAGATCAGGAATTTCGGGTCGGTCTGACACCGACGGATGTGAAGGCACTAGTAGATGCAGGACATGAAGTGTACGTCCAACACTCTGCCGGTTTGGGGTCTAGTTTCGAAGACCAGCAATATCAGGAGGCAGGTGCCAAGCTTACTGATGCAGCCAAGGCATGGAATTGTGATCTTGTCATCAAAGTCAAAGAGCCGCAGGAGTCCGAATACAATTTCTTGCGCGGGCAGATACTCTTTACATATCTGCATCTCGCCGGGGCTCCGAAGGCCCTCACCGAACGCCTATTAGTTTCGAAAACCACCGCCGTTGCCTATGAGACAGTAGAAGATGCCAGCGGCCGTCTGCCATTGCTTGCGCCGATGAGTGCAGTCGCCGGCAGCATGGCAGTTACCATGGGTAACTACTAT
>JAKBDW010000140.1:0-3020 GCA_021834245.1 Pseudomonadota bacterium | reverse complement strand
TGTGCTGCGATTTCCGGACGATGTGGTGGTGGCGCGGGTTGCGTCGCTGGTCCGCGCGCTGCGGGATGCATCATGATTGTCGCGGGGCAACGCCTGCCGATCTTGATCGCGACATGGCCTGTGGACTTCCGCTGCGGTCATCACGCCCTGGCGTTGATGGTGCAGACGGAGTTGAAGCTCGATCCGCATTCCGGGGTGACGGTGATCTTCCGGTCGAAGCGGGGGGGCGGCTGAAGATCCTTGTATGGGACGGCACCGGAATGGTGCTGACCTACAAGGTCCTCGAACAAGGCAGCTTTGCCTGGCCGAAGGTTCAGGACGGGGTGATGAGGGTGAGCGCCTTGTTATACTCGGGCCAGTTCAGGGTCTTGTAGCTCAGGGTGTTCGGTCTGCTCATCCACCCCAGCTATCACGCTGGATTCACGAGTTGAATCCACTCAGACCATTTGTGCAACACAGCTGCGGGAGCATGCAACACACGTCGTCTGCCAAGTCCTCCAATGACATGCCGCGTTTGGCCATAAGGTTATCGGCAGACCACGGACAACTTTAAAAACATATATATCAATCCATTAGAAACGCATCAGATTACTGAACTTATCTCATTCGTGCGGTTTTTGGTCATTTTGCGGCGGATGTGGTGAGGGTCGCGCAATCCACCCGATCCGGCTCTTTGGCGTCATCCAGAGCCGATTTGGGCAATTCGATGAAAACGGCAGTCCCGCCATCGGAGGCTTCCCGCCGCCATCATCGAGACCGTCGGCCGACCTGGAACGCCCTGCCCGGCGCCATCAATGTTTGCCTGTGCTTCGCCGTCGTGCGCAATCCCGGCGCGCAGGAATATCCCATGATCCTTGCGATTTTCTATCGAACATACATCATCACCACTAGGCGGATGATTTCGGGCGACGTCTTGATGTAACGGAAGGGGGATCGCTGTGTCATGGTGGAAGGCTACGCGACCGCCCTGTCCGCCTCAAGGATTTTGCTCTGACAGCGCTGCGGGTGCGTCTTCAATCTCGCCTGTGGCGACCTTGCCAATCGTTACAGCAAGCCCCACGGCGTCGGTGCGGCGCTTCTCTCCCTTTGGTCTTTTAGGCATCGCATAAGTTCTACGAATGCACCCCGTCAAAAAGGGGGGAATACCGGTCGGCCGAGACCAGATTTTCGGCGGCGATGTCGGCCACGGCACCACCACGCGGCACGAACTGCAGCGCGCCCTGGCTTTCCACGGCGTCGAAGCCGAAATCGCGGGCAAGCGGGGCGATGGCGGATCGCGGGCTTTCCAGCGGTGTGAAGACAAAGCCGGGGACAGCATCGGCAAGGCGTATTGTCGCACCTCAGGTTGGCTGCATTGAGTTGCTCCATGTCAATAACAACATATCACAAGGGTGTTACCAATTGGTGCGCTCACACCTTACATGGAGACGAACATGCGATTCTCGACTTCGAAGAAGATAGGGTCAATTTCCCTCGCCGCCGTGGCGGCTGTGACGGCTCTGACGCTGGCTCCGGCCTGGAACCCGGTGGCGAGCCTCCACTCTGGCGCGGCCTTTGCTGAAGACAGCGGCGGGCAAGCGACTGGTAAGGGCAAACAAGGTGGCCAAGGCAAGGGCAGCCAAGCGGCGCAGTCCGGTCAAGGGACCAACGCCGGCAAGGGCGAGGGACAAGGTGGCCCGAGTGTTGACTCTGACGGCAAAGGACCTCAGGCGGGGTCTCCGGCTGGCTCCTCTGGCGGCAAACCGGTTTGGTCAAAAGAGGGTATTCCGGAGGTCGAGCTTGGGCGCCTGAACGTCGCTCGTTCGCCTGACCGCGTGCTGCAACGTTCCTATGACGAAGCATTGGCAACCGTTTCGCCAGAGATGGTATCGTTCTACAACTTAAGCCTCGCCCAGATGGTCGACCAGCTTTCGCTGAATTTCGATGCGGTCAAGTACATCGACTCTCCACTTCAGAACCTTGCACTCCTCAAGGACACGCTGGACGGAACCTCGGCTCTCTCCACCATGGGGGTGACCAGCGATGCAGAGACACTTAAGGCGGTTTTTCTGGGCGTCGCCTCGGACAAGACCGTCCCCATCTCTGCGGCGACGGTAACCGCCGTGACAACGATCCTTGGCACGCCGGTCACCGGGGCAGAGGCCGAAAGGCTTGCGGCTGACGCCGAAGCAATCCGGATCGCCGTTCTCGCTGGCCACGGCTGAAACGCGGTAAATTAGCAACAACCCACCCTGGAAATATGCCGGGGTGGGAATGAATTAGAAGAAATTGCACCGTTTTCAGCGCAATGTCTTTTTTGAGATGTCCTTGAGAAATGCACTTTCCAGGGGCGCGCGCCACGGCAAGAGGATGCGGAGAAAGCAATGAAATTGACGGCAGTTATACCCTGTGTGCTTGCTGTGGCCGCAGGGGTAGGACAGGCGAACGTAGCGATCGCGCAGGGGCCTGACAGCATGTTGGGACTGGGCAGTGCCAGTGTGACCTATGGACCCTATGTGCGTGGTGAGTTTGGTGCGGCCCGCATGAGCCCGTCGGGCGGCTACTGGCTGCCGCCGGGCTTTCCCGTGGACCCGCGGGTCGACTTCGACTTGTCGGGGCACTCCACGGGCTTTGGCGGCATCGGTATTGGCTACGACTGGATGAACGGTTTTCGGGCTGATATAGGCGTGCTGGCCACCGGATCGATCAGTGTAACCGGCCCGCACACGACCCCCGGCGCTCATGCAGACATCACTGCGGGCAGCCTGTCCACCACCGCGGCTATGGCGAATGTGTTCTATGCGCCCCTTGAACAGCAGGGTGTCAATTCGCGCGTGCAACCGTTCCTCACCGCGGGCATCGGTCTCGCAAGCAACGATATGGGCGCATGGACCAGAACCAATACCGCGACGACGCCCGTGGTTCGCACTTTCTCAGGTGCCACACACACTGACGTGGCATTCTCGCTGGGCTTTGGTGTGGCCTACCAGATGACGGCGCCTGGCACGCGTCCCGTGATCCTCGAGCTTGCCTATCACTAC
>JAKBDW010000183.1:0-3024 GCA_021834245.1 Pseudomonadota bacterium | reverse complement strand
TGCATTTGCAGTGGCTGCATGTGCCCCCAATGCGGTCCAATGCCCGGATGCACAATGCAGGGACCCGTGATCCCGAACGGGTGTCCGCCGAACAGGGGCGCGGTTATCGCGCCCACGATGCAAAGCACTGCGCCGATCAAGAGCAGATAGCCAAGGACATTGCCGAGAAGCTTGACGGGGCCATCGGCCTTGCTGGCCGCAAACAGTACGAAAAACGCGACGACTGCCAGCACAATGGCGTGACAGATAACGCCCATGAAAAAGAACGGATGCATCATTCCCTCCAACATGTTCCCACGATGACGCCAGTCTCTTGCAAGCCCTGCGCGGGATCATCCTATACGCAAATCCGTGACAAATATATCGCGCTTATTCCGGGCTGTCGCGAGTTGACCGCGGCGGGAGAGCAATGCCGACGACGCTGAGATCGGATCAATTCTTGAGTAGGCGAATCTCAATCCTGCGCTTACCTGCCGGACCGGCCTTGACTTCCAGATCGGTGAGCATCGCACGCGCCAGAATTCGCTGGTCCACGCCATCGGCCACCAGCGCTCCCTCTACCGCGTCAAATCTGGAATCGGCCAATCTCGGATTTGATCCATCTTCGGCAATTATCTTGGGATAGACCGCAATCGCAACATGTGCGGGATGAGTAGCCTTGATCTTTTCAGCCGCAAGATCGATTTCCGCTTTCGCGGCCGGAGACAAGACCATGCTGCCAGGATCAAAAAACATAACAAACGTGTTGGTCACGGGAGGCGTGCGCATTAGAGCGCAGCCAGCCAGAACAGGTATGACGAGCAGCCAGAGAGGCGAGCGCATGATTTGGTTCCCCCCGGCCAATATACGTCCCTTCGTGGTGGAAGTCCTACAGGCAAATTGGCAAACAGCGGAAGTCCTTTAGGCTACCCTTCCGGGTGGCGCACGTCACGGGCGCCCGTTTTGTATCCTCCTCACCTCTACCTTAGCGATCTTGCGGAACGTCCTCGAAATCGCTGTCGCCTGTCCCAATCATTTTGTAGTCCGTGTCGCGCTGTCGCGTTCGCCGATGTCGGTGCCAAAAAGGGTCTCGTCAGGCTTCGTAAACCATTGGATTTCCAGGCAGCCCCGGTGGTGACACGAACACTCGGCCTCCGGTTTAGGGAGGCGGCGCTTCCAGAGGTGCCGTTCCGGATGTCGCTTCCTCCACATCCCCAAGTCCACGCGCAACCAATCTGATTGCGGTCGCAATAGGCGTAGCCGATTTTGAGATGATGGCGCTCGATGCGGTCTGAGCCGTCATGCGATTCGCTTTCTTGGGCGCAAGTTCGTGGGTCAGCGGATTATCGACATGCCGGCAATTGCAGTCGAGTTGCGCGCCGATCTCAACCACGAGCGTATGGTGAAGAATGGCGCCCTTGACGCGGGACGTCGAACAGAATTGCGCTCTGCGCGCGCGAATACTACCCTGTACGCTGCCGCGTACGGTCACATCGTCCGCTACGACATCGCCATGAATCTCGGCCTCATCGCCGATGACGAGGCGCACTGAGCGGACATCGCCTTCCACGCGGCCATCGATCTGCACGTCGCCCGCCGATTCCAAGGTTCCATATACAACGAGATCGGCGCTGATAATTGATGGTACTATAGAGGTCGTCGTCGGACGTTTTGTCGGTGCCAAGGGCAGAAAACCTTGAGCGGCGGGAACGCGTTTATCGCTTTTGCGAAAGAACATGCCATCCTGCCTTGGTAAAACTTCCAGATTTCTCTCAACGTCGTCGCGGGAGAGACCGTGCGACGAACATCCTCGGCCGTGGGTCGCGTCATCGATCAAGGCACTCTCGTCTTCATAGCATTGGAGGAAGAGAGAATCGACGGCACCCGGGCATATTTCCGACGTGCGGGTGCAGTAGGCTATGTCCCTTCCTATATTCGACGCGCCCGTAATAGCGCGTTCGCGCCGATACGGGAATGAGTGGTTTGAGGCCAAAAATACCCAATGCTGGCTGTGCAACTCATATTCATACGTCGCGTTATTCGTTTATGTTATGTCTCATTGCGCTCGAAGGATGCAGGACCATGACAGCCCTATATTGTTGGCAACCGACTCTTCCTCTCGATCCCCGAGAAGAGGTATTTTACGATCAGGTTCTCGCATTGCACCAACGTCCGCGGCCTATCCCGTCTGGGGAATTATTGGCGTTCGCAGGCGATCTCCTGGTCCAATATCGCGATTTGACCAAAGCCGACGAAACCCTTTGGGGTGACGGTCCGCTTGCCGGGAATATTTTAGGCAAGTTCATCAACATGTCCCTTACATGGCCTCAGTATGAAGAAGCACTCCCTTCCGTGGTTGCAACAGCGGCACGGCACGGGCTGCACTGCTACGATCCCCAAACGAGCGAATTTTATCCCGCTCCGGGCACGTGAGCTCGAATATTACAGGCCCGTGTTGAACGGTCCGATCCGTTGATGCGACGAATCGGCGATCAACTCTGAACGAGCGCTTCGACATGGGCCTCCCACCGAATAATCGCATTCCGCATCTCCGGCATAAAATCGTATCGCTGATAGACGCCGACGATCCCAGCGAAGCTTCCCAAAATATGGTTCAGCAAACGTTCGATGACCGGTATCGATACACCGAGCGACGCAAGACCGGAAGCGAAGGTCCGCCGCAAATCGTGCAGTGTCCAGTCTGAGACACCGCTTCGCTTGTCGAGCTTTGGCTTGCATGTGGACCATCCGCAAAAGGGGGTTGTTCTCCCCAATGCCGGGTGGAAATAGGCATCGGCCGGCCGTGGCGGGTTCAGGATTTCCTTCTCCATGTTCCCGAGCGGGAAGGTGTGTTTTCGGCTGTTCTTGGTGAGAGGTGATGGCAGGGTGATCGTGTATTCGCCGATCATGGCGCCGGTGAGCTGCGTGATTTCACCGCGGCGCTGACCGGTGAGGATGAGGAGCTTCACAATCTTGCCGAAGACCTCGTCGCCTGCGGCAAGCCAAACGCGTTTCAGCTCTTCGTTTGTCAGTATTCGTTCGCGC
>JAKBDW010000211.1:0-12302 GCA_021834245.1 Pseudomonadota bacterium | reverse complement strand
TCTTGCCCCGCGCGTACTCACAAGACTCACATGGGGACACCGGCCGTTTTTGTATCCCCAGTGGTCACCGGACGGGCGACGTATCGCAATGGTGCACGGCAGCAACGCGAATCACCACATCTATGTCATTGATGACATTACACGACCCAGACAGACGCTTCACCCGCTGACCACATGGGCGTATGACGATTTGCGCCCGATCTGGTCGCCGGATGGCAGCAAGATTGCCTTCTATTCCAACTACAACAAGGATAACGACCCAAAGACATGGTCGATAATCGTTGTCGCGGCAGATGGTTCCGATCCGAAAGAGGGAAATGGTCTGGCAGCGAAGGTCGTTGCGACCAATGTTGTTGCCGATGTCGAGCGTGGTCCGGTCTGGATGCCGGACAGCAACCGTATTGTCTATGCCAAGAACGACAGCAAGGCGTATAACCCGATTTACATAGTGGACTTGTTGCATCACACCAATCTTCCGCTTGAGACAGGCACGAAAATGAATCATGACATTGCCTGTTCTTCGCGGGGTGTCCTAGCTTTTCGGGCGCAAGTGAACCAGTGGGATCAAATATTCGTGGCCGGACTACAGAACTGACCGATGCGAAACATGAAAAGAAACATCCGATTGATCGGTTATGTTGTCGGGTTGTCGTCACTAGTCGTGGCGGCAACCGCCGCAGCGAGCGCAGCCGATTCCGGCCCCGTGGCGCAGGCCATGAAATTCTACGAAATGCATCACTACAGCGGAGCTGCCTCAGTACTGCGTACTGCACTGCCGACACTTGATCCCTCCCACCAGGCAGCGGGTGAATTGGCGCTTGGAATGATTTATACAAAAAGTGCGGCTTTGCATCGGGAGCTAGCCAGTGCGGCTGCGCTTGCGCAGGTAGATTATTTTTCGCGCCTTGCGCGTGAACGCGGCAAGAATGTCAGTCGTGCGGCGCCCCTTTTTCTCGGAGAGGCGCTGTTGGCGCAAAACAGGGCGCGGGATGCCGCCGCTGCATTCAAGGGCCTGTTGGCGCGGCGCGGGATTCCTCTGCGCGATCGCATGCTTGCGCACATCAATCTCGGATTATGCTATCAAAAGATAGGGCAACCCGGAAACGCTGCGCGTCAATGGAACGAAGCGAAGAGTTCTGACCCAGAGATCAGAATGGCGCTCGCCGCAAGCTACGGCCGGGCCGGGATGAGGCAAGCAGGGGGCATCGCCGAAAGCGCACGCCGCGCCGCCGGCGGCAAAGTGTCGGAAATGATGCGCGAGGACCTCTTGTCGGTGTATGCAAATGAGGGTGAAGTCGACAAGGCGTTCGCGCTGTTGCAGCACATTGATCTTAACGCTCCCACATATACCGAAGTGCTTGGCAAATCGGACACGCTTAATTTTTACAGCCCTTATCTGTTGGGCGACTTGGCGCGCCTCGATGAGCGTGCTGCAATCGTCTACCTGAACAAGGCGGAACAGGATCCGACCCTGAAGGGCACCGCAGAATACTATCTTGGCAAGGCATACGTCATGGACGGCCAGCCACAAGCCGCGGCGCGTGCCCTAGATGATTTCATGGCGCAACCTCAATTTGCCTCCCAGATTCGCGACCGCGCACGAGTGCGGCGCGCGACGGTTGACTACCTGCTTTCCAGACGCGCTCAGGCCCTGAGTGAGTGGGACAGTATGACTCAGGAGCATCCGCACGATGTCGATCTTCTGGCGCAAATTGTGCTGGCATGCCGCAGCGTCGCAGCCGATTGTCCGAAAATAGTGACGCGTGCCGCCATGACCGCTGATGCCGGTCAGGGCCGGCGCTATGCCGGCCTAGATGTGGCAGTAGGGCGTTACTACTTTGACAAGCAGAATTATTCGAAGGCTATCTGGTACATGGAAGCCGGACGCGACAAGGGAAACAAGAACAAGATCGAGGCGAATGATCCCATTATGCTTGTTGATCTTGCGTCGGCCTATTACAAAACGATGCTCTATTCCCAGAACCTTGAAATTTATTTCGGGATGAGCAGCGAGTACCCGGAAGTGCGTCAGATTCAGGATGCTGTGCAAGGAGTCTATTCCATGGTGCAGCGGAGCGCAGGCGACGTGAAAATATTTTGAGTCATGTTCTGCGAACGGTAATCGGTCAACCATACAATTCGAGAGTGAGAGAGGTCGGTATGAAAAGGATTCGTTCTGTGCTGGCGTTGTTGTTGCTTGGCGTGACCTTGCTGGTTCCCGCTTTGTCTCTGGCAGCAGGCAGGAACGATGGACGGCCGGATGGGGGGACGCTGCGCTATGGCGAATACGGCCGGGCGGCTACACTCGACCCGATAACCAGCAATGAAATGGTGGCAGTTCGCGTTGACGAGTTGTTGTTTAATGGACTAGTCGGAATCAATGACAGACAGGAGATTGTTCCTGAGCTGGCACAAAGCTGGGACGTGTCCAAAGATGGGCTTGTCTACATATTCCATCTGCGGCACGACGTCCTCTGGCATCCGAAAGGCAACGACCAGGCCAAGCCGTTCAATGCGGATGATGTGGTCTTCACATACAACATCATGATGAATCCGAAGACTGTCACGCCTCTCAAGGTAAGGTATGAGTTCATCAAGAGCGTGAAAAAGCTGGACGACTACACGGTGCAGTTCACCCTTAAGCGCCCTATCCTCAATGCGCTGGCCGAGTTTACGTTCAAGATAATACCCCGCTTTGGACCAGCCAATCCCGTATATCTCACACGCGAAGATCCGTTCGTGCAGAATCCGATCGGCACGGGACCCTACATGCTAAAGAACGTGACGACAGACGGTGAGATCGTCATGGTGGCCAACGACAATTACTTCAAGGGCAGGCCGCACATAAACAAGTTCGTCGCCAAGCCGTTTGCTGACCAGAACATCATGACGCAGGCAATGATGTTCAATGCGATAGACATGATTGTGCTGGTCAATCCCCGCGACGTACCTGAGATACAGGGTGACCGCCGGTTCATACTGCAGCCGTATAACGCGTTGTCCTACTCGTTCTTCGGTTACAACTGCCGTAATCCGCTGCTTGCAGACAAGCGCGTGCGCCAGGCATTCACCTATGCAGTGAATCGCCAGGAAATGCTTGATTCCTTCTTCAATGGGCAGGGTACGATAATTTCCGGACCGTTTGCGCCCGGCAGCTGGGCCTACAATCTTGACGTGAAGCCTTTCCCGTACGATCCACAGAAAGCAATCTCGCTACTTAAGGAAGCTGGATTCACGCCGGGTCCTGACGGGATCATGCAGAAGGACGGCAAGAAGTTGGTGTTGACCCTCAAGGTTCCCATCGACAAGGAGAGCGAATCAGTGAAGCGTGTGGTTCTGGCCTTCCAGAACTACCTGAAGAACATAGGAGTGACCATTAACGTCCAATTCGAGGAATGGCAGGCCTGGAAGGAGGACGTATTTCGTGACCATAACTTTGACGTGGTATTCGCCTCGTGGGTGTTTGACGATTCCGCGGACATATCATCACTGTTCCATTCCTCCGAGATCGGCCCGTGGAAGAACAACTTCATCGGCTATTCCAATCCGCAGGTTGACAGTTTAATCGCGGAAAGCAAGTTGACTCTAGATTATGAGAAGCGCCGCACCATCGACCGCAAGCTGCACGCAATTTTGGCCGACCAGCAGCCGTATACGTTCCTTTGGACGCTAACGAATTATGCGGCCTACAACAGGAAGATTCATCACGTCGAAATTCAGCCATACAAATTCTTTACCTACGCTGACCAGTGGTTCATACCTGAGTCGGAGCAGCAATAGGCAAAGGCGAGTTGATGCGACAGGCGGCAATATATCCGATCGCCAGAACGCTGATACGCGAATTGGCAATGACCGCACTGCTGATGCTTGGCGTCAGCTTTGTGGTGTTTGTCATACTCTACGTCTCGCCGGGCGATCCGTTTAGTGCGCTGCTCGGCGGACAGATGCCGAGCGCACAAAACGAAGCAGGAATTCGTGCAGCGCTGGGAATTCCTCAGACCTGGTATGGCCAGTACTTGTCGTGGCTAACGCACCTCTTGCGAGGTGATTTTGGAAACTCCATCATCACCGGGTTGCCAGTTTTCTCGCAGGTTGTGCGTGTGGGAATCAATACTCTTTACCTGACGCTCGGATCAATGCTGGTTACGTTGATCATTGCCGTCCCGATCGCGCTGTACTCCGCGGCGCGCGGCACAACACCGACCGGAGTGGTATTCACGCTCGGCGCCTACGTAATCTCGGCGCTTCCGGTATTCTGGCTTGGATACATAGTGATTTATATATTTATACACAGATTCGGATTGTTTCCGATTGCCTTTGGGTCCTCGATACCGGAGGCCCACCGTTTGATGTTTTTCATGCTTCCGATTCTGGTGCTCGGCATAGGCAACGGCACGACCAGCGAGATCATACGCACTTTGCGGGAGGAAATGAGTCGCGTGATGGCGGAAGATTACATTCGTACAGCACGCGCCAAGGGCGCTTCGGTTTGGCGGCACGCGTTCCGTGAAGGGTTTCTTCTACCCGTGACCGGGATTGTGGCATCTAAAATTCCCTTCATTCTCGGAGGTGCCGTGATTGTGGAGCAGGTGTTCAACTGGCCTGGCATGGGGCGCATGGCGTGGCAGGCAGCCCAGCAACGGGACTTCCCCGTAATTATGGGTATCGCAATCATCGCTGCCGCTTTTGTGCGTATCGGTAGCTTGATTCAGCGCATCGTGTTCACTGCGGTAAATCCCCGCGCATCGCAGCTCTAGCGCACGCCATGGAGCACTACAGTCAGATCGACGATGCAATCGGGAAAAGCCGCGCGGCCCCGCGTTGGAAAGTGGTGGATGCGGTAGATATCGCCTGCGTGGCATACGGATTGATAGTGGTCAGTCTGGTATTCGTCTCCTACATTCTCGGTGCGCTGCATCTTCTTCCCAGGGACCCCCAACAGATCGACGTTTCTATGCTCTTGGCACCCCCGGGGACCGCCGGCCATTTGCTCGGGACGGATTTTCTCGGGCGTGACATTCTTTCTCGCTTAATAGTTGGGATTCAAGCTTATTTTCTTCCGGGACTGCTGGCCATTACCATCGCCTTGGGCGCCGGCACATCTCTGGGGGTGCTTGCCGGTTACCGCGTTGGCGGGGTCGAGACGGCAGTTACCTATTTCTCCAATCTTGTGGATTCGTTTCCACGGTTAGTGCTGATTCTTCTCGTAGTCGCCGCTTTTAAGCCCGATATCTACTACATCATGACAGTTGTCGGGATTACCAACATTCCAACCGTGGCGTCCCTGATTAAGGCCAAGATAGGGATGCTGCGTGACAAGAATTTTATCGAGGCCGCGCAGGCCCTGGGTCTTTCGGCTCGAACGATCATTCTCAAACATATAATCTGGTACAACTGCCGGGCTGTTCTTATTATCCAGGCAACTTTGGGAATGGGCGAAGCAATTCTGATGGAGACCAGCCTGAGTTATCTCGGGTTCGGCGTACAGGAGCCGACTCCATCGTGGGGTAACATGGTTCAGGCTGGGTCAAATTACTTCATGCAGGGTAAATTTTGGCCGTCGACCGCGCCGGCCCTTGCTATTCTTTTCACCATACTCGGTTTTTATCTGTTGGGCGACGGTCTCAATAATATCCTCGAAGGCAAGCGCGGCAGATGAGCGAAGCACCTTTATTGCGCATAGAAAACCTGCGTACGTATTTCTATTCGCGCGGCCGGCAGGCCTTCATTCGATCAGTTGATGGCGTATCGTTTGAGATAGGTCGTGGCGAAACGCTGGGAGTTGTAGGTGAAAGCGGCAGTGGAAAAAGCATAACCGCATTGTCGGTTCTCGGACTGATACAAGGTGGTCCTGGTGTCATCGCAGGCAAGATCGGTTTCAAGACGGAACGGGTGCAGAAGAATCTTCTGCAGGACCTCGAAAGTTTCGTGAGAACGACTGAAAGCAACGGGCGGATCATGCAGGTGCAAAAAGACGGCGGCGCCTGGCGCAGCAACGTGGAGCGGGTCATGGCTGGCATCCGCGGCCGCGAAATTGCAATGATATTCCAGAACCCGAAGGCGTCCTTGAATCCATTCACTTCGGTGGGCGCGCAGATTAGCGAGGCGATTCGGCTTCATACCGGCATCAAGGACGCGAAGGAGGCGCGCGAGCGGGCACTGGGCTGGCTCGACAGGGTGAAAATAGACAGCCCGCGGCTGCGATACGAAAGTCATCCTTCCGGTCTTTCTGGTGGCATGTGCCAGCGTGTCATGATTGCAATGGCACTTTCGTCCGAACCCGCGTTGCTTATCGCCGACGAACCTACCACCGGGTTGGACGCCACTATCCAGTCAAAGATTGTGGATCTCCTGGGTGAACTGAAAGCGGAACTGGGTATAACAATCCTGCTGATCAGTCATGACATTGGCGTGATTTCCAGGCTTTCCGAGCGCGTCGCGGTGATGTATGGGGGTACCGTGGTCGAGGACGGAATGGCATCTGAGATTCTGTCTGCGCGTTCTGCGGTCAAGCATCCATACACAGCGGCGCTCTTGCGCTCCAGACCAAGTGCCGAACATATCGCGCGCGGGGAGCGCCTGCGTGCCATCGAGGGCGAAGTCCTCGATACCATCAACGTGCCCCGTGGCTGCCGTTTCTACGAACGTTGCGACCGGGTGACTGCCGATATCCGGATGTTGTGCGCCGAGCAGGAACCGGAACTTCTGCAAGTTGACGCCGGCCACCGCGTGCGCTGCTGGCAGTATGTGAGGCAGGCAAGCTAGCGGGGACGCCATGCAGAATGCCATTCTTGAAGTAGTTGACCTGCGCAAGCACTTTAACCAGCGCCGCCGCGCGTTTTTTGGAGCAGGTCAGACAGAGCGCGTCATACCCGCAGTGGATGGCGTCAGTTTTTATCTCCGAAGCGGAGAGACTGTCGGCCTGGTTGGCGAGTCCGGTTGTGGCAAGACGACCGTTGGCAGAACTGTCCTCAGGTTGACACAACCCACGTCCGGGAAAATCCTCTTTGACGGGCGCGACATTACCGATATGTCGACGGCGGAGCTACGGCCGTTGCGCAGCCAGATGCAGATGATATTCCAGGATCTGGATGCCGCTCTCAACCCGAAGATGCGCGTGCGCGCTATTCTCAAGGAAGCAGTCACTGTTCATCAGAAGATCAGTGACGGCGAGGTAGATCGCAAAATTGACGAACTGCTCGAACAGGTAAACCTGAAGAAAAGCAAACTTGCGAATTTCCCGGGGGAGCTTTCCGGCGGAGAAAAGCGGCGTGTTGGCATTGCGCGCGTGCTGGCGGTAGGTGCGAAACTGATTATCGCTGACGAGCCGACAAGCGCGCTTGATGTCTCGATTCAGGCGCAAGTGGTGAACCTGCTGCGCGATCTCCAGACTCGACTTGGTCTGTCGTACCTTTTCATTTCGCATGATCTTCCGGTAGTTGAGTTGATCAGCCACAAGGTAGCAGTGATGTATCTTGGAAAGATTGTGGAAATCGGTCTTGCCCAGCGCATTGCGCATGCGGCGCATCACCCGTATACCCATATTCTGTGGTCATCACTGGTCGAGAAGCAAAGCCGGGAAGCGAATCTGTCTTCCAAGGCGGCGTCATGGGGCGTGTTTGATTTTGAAAGACCGGCCGCCGGTTGCCGCTTTGCGCCACGCTGTCCCGTCTACGAGGCCAATGGCCGTCCTGCCATATGCATCGATCCCGCAGCAGAGCCGAAGTTGCGGGACGTGGGTGGTGGACATCAGGTGGCGTGCCACTTCCCGCTGTAGGCGAAAACCCGATACCTGGAGTCCGAAACTTGCCCGGGAAATTGCCTGGCCAGCAGCGCCAGCATTCGCTCGGAAGTGATAGTGCGACGCACAGTTCTTGTTCCACCCGCCGCAGTCCCGGATGCCGCAAGGCATGGAAGCTCCGTTGCAAGACCGGTAATCTTCACAATGAGTCGCCCGCCAATGCAAACGGTAACTGGCATCCAGTTCCGTCGCGTCTCCCATAAATTGCGGCCCCGGCGATTTTTCCCCTGTCGCACGACCTCGGCTCCACGCGGTACTTCGTATTGTGGCGGCAAGTCGACACGGGTAATCGGTGCAATCTTTCAGGCCGCCATAACATGCTGGACCAGCGCACCGCACCTCTCGCGTGTGATTGGCCAGGACGCCGTAAACGCGATCCAGGTACGCCGCAAGCAAGGGCCCATGTCGTCCACGTCCGATCGAGTAATTCGATCAGCGTGTTACGGGGTTATAAGTCCGCATGGTAGCGTCATAATTGCTTGCTGCCCGAGAATCCCAGCCTGGCAGCACAGAATGGTTCGGCAATGGAACCAATTGCAGGCAGCACTGTCGGAAAAAAGGTGTTTTCACTTGAAGTTTCTTCAAAGGAGCCCAAAGATGGATTATTCCACAGCCGAAAATCAGATCGCCCAGGTTGAACAGCAATCGCAGGGCGTAATTCAGAACATGCAGCAATTCGCCCAGAAATTGCGCACTGCAGCGCCGGACGAAACGACGGGGCGAGAATGGGCCCTTGATCTGCGCGAAATTGCCATGGCCATGCAAAACCAGAATCAGGCGATGGTGAGCCTGGTAAACCAGATGGCGGATTACATAAAATCACTTGAGTCGCAGCTGGCGACGCACCCTAATCCCGCTGTTCAACCGCGCGGTTGGTCGACGCAAATGCCAACAAGTGGCGGAGGATTCTGGAACAGTGTTACCAGCGGTCTCGGTGTGGGCGCCGGATTCGCTGTAGCGAATGATTTGGTTAGTGATTTGTTCAATATGTTCTGACCCGCCTGAAGTACGCGGCAATAAGACGTTGCTGACTTTCCGTCTTCAGTTCCGCCGCTGATCGCGGCCGCTGGTCGGGGCGGGGAATGTATTTCGCGCCCCGAGCGGAACTGGATGCGGCCAGGTTGTACCGAGAATAGCCCGTAGATCTGGTCGGGACGGTTAGCGACACTAGTGCGCGGATTGCGCGCGCCGGCGAGTTGCGACATCATGCGCGGACGTCAGACTGCTATTCAATCAGGCCAGCAATGAACAAGCCGAAGATCGTCACCGCCATACCACAGCGCCGTTACAAGCTAGGAAATTTCCTCATCACGGTTCTGGGCGAGATCGAAAGCGCAGATGGCAATGATTATCGATATATTGCCGCCGTTGCCAGCGAGGGCGATCCCAATCCCGGACTTTACATTACTGCGGAGCGGGCGCTTTCAGATAATCAGGGCAAGTCTGATCTTGTCATGAGAATTGTCATGCACGACGGTGCGCAAGTTCTCGGGTCATCGGATCGTTGGAACCGGCTCGATCCGTTTGTCACTGATATGCTGGATATCGTGGCGCGGGTTCTGGACCTGCAGGATGAAGAGCCCTATCCGCTGAGTTGATGGGCGGTCTGCCGGCCGAGATTGGCTGGCAGGTCGAGCTGCGCTAGTGTTGACCGTTTGAGTTGTCCGGTTTCTTCTTGGGATTGATGCGGTCCAGAGGTACGACGACGTTCGACCCGGTGGTAGGACCCGCCTCATCGGTAAATTGCGGACGTTCCTGCATCGGCCTGTTGGCCGCTTCGGCCAGCTCCCGTTCGCGTGCGGCAATGAGTCCAAAGCACTCGCGGATGCCCTGTACCGTCTGGTCGGAGAGGGGATGCGCATGTCCCGGTCGCGTAAAGGTGTCTCTTGCGACATCCGTGAGAACCCTTTTGACTAGCCGTAATATGCGTTCTTCTTTGGAAAGACCTTCAGAATTCATCGTTTCCCCATCGGCGCCACGGCGCTGTCATCTCAATGCCGCATTGTGACACAGATGTAGCATGTATTTCGCCGAGTTTCATTCAGCGGGAAGCTGTAGTTTTTTCTCTTGTGACTTCTTCGATGGAAACCGCCAGATCTTTCAGAGTCTTACCGCGCAGGGAGTTTTCCAAGGCCTGATCCATGCGCTGCACGAGTTCTTCGACGTGCGGTTCTTCCGGCAACGGAATTCGATCAAGGCGACCGAGCCCATGTCCATCTGCCGATCTCACCACGTCCAGAAGGGTCTTTATGGGAATCGAATCCAGGGGCCGTGCTGGCAGGTAGCATGGTGGATCATCTGCTGTGCGTGCCAAGAGCCCGCTGCCCGCGAGCGTGTCAATAACTGCTGCTATGTACATGGCAGGTGTGCTGGTGCGTCGAGCTAGTCCTTCGACTGTCCATGGCGGCCTGCCGGCATAAAAATTGCGGCTTATCAAAGTCATCAGTGTCAGAGTGAGTCTTTCGTGTGCTCGCGCGCTTAAACGCAGTTCCCGGTGATGCGGGGTCAATGATTCAGGGTGTTGATGGTAGAAGGCGATGCTGGCGCCGATGAGAAGAATTAGCCAGCTCAGATAAAGCCAGATCATAAACACCACAAGGATGGCGAATCCGGAATAGATTGCGCTGTATTGCGTCGAATCGACGACGAACACGGCGAACAGCCAGCCGCCTGCTTGCCAGGCAATGCCGGCGAAAATCCCGCCGATAAGGGCGGATCGCACCCGCACCCTGGCATTGGGGATGAACTCGTAGGCAAAGGTAAATGCCGCGATCACGAGAACGTAGGGAACCAGATCACCGACAATCTTTACCACCGACCCCAGAGGTTCGATGGCAACGAGTTGCTTGATCACTGAAGCGTTCATCAGCGTGGCCGTCAGGCCCATGGCGGCGAAAACGAGAACCGGTCCAACGGTCAGCACACTGAGGTATTGGCTGAATCGCTGCGTGAAGGTCCGGGTCTGTGACACGTGCCAGGTGTAGTTGAACGCGCTTTCGATTTTCTGCATAAGGGAGGCAACCGTGTAAATCAGTAGACCCAGGCCCAGAGCACCAAGCACTCCAACCTTGATGTGTCCAACGAAATCGATAATGCGCGCTGTGATTTCGTTTGCCTTGTCACCAAGCGGCGCCAGAACCCTGAGAAGGAACGGCTCGATTTGGTTATGCACGCCGAACGCTTTCAGAACAGAAAAGCTCACGGCTAGCAGCGGTACCAGTGACAGTAGCGTCGTATAAACCAGCCCCATTGCCTGAAGCGTGAGCTGTCCGTCATTGACATCGCGCGCGACGACATGCACGCCGCGCAGCAGTTGCACTAATCGTCTGCGCCACAAGGACATCGGTGCAAGATCCCGATTCCAGACGGTTTCGCGAAGAGCGGTTACTATTTCGGCAATTCCAAGCATGCGCACACCTGTTTTCTCCCTGGACACAAATCAGGCCAACCAGTGCAGCGGTTCCTTTGCAATGATACAGCGCTGTCCTGCGCCGGCGTAGCACTGTGTCAAATTGCGGTGCCTGGACGGTACCCAGCCGTAAAAGGGGTCCTATGGCGTATGTCAGTCACCCCCGTCTTCCCGCGGCCTGGCACGAGCCTGTGGCGTATCGTGCCCGGACTCAGGGAAACATTTGGCTGTGATCTTGTCTATAGGTAACGAGGGTATTCGACTGTGCTGGCAAAAGTGACAGTTAGCGCGGGAAATATGCCAGGAATACCAGGTTTGACCGGCGGACAAGGGCAGCCTGGCACGAGCCCGTGGCGTATCGTGCCCGGACTCAGGGAAACATTTGGCTGCGATCTTGTCTATAGGTAACGAGGGTATTCGACTGCGCTGGCAAAAGTGACAGTTAGCGCGGGAAATATGCCAGGAATACCACATTTGACCGGTTGACGATGACGGTTGTCGACCGCGGAGGAATTGAGACAATGAGACTGCGAAATCGATTTGCGACCATGTCGCGCGTAATGCGGCAGCGCCAGAAGCGCAAGCCGGATGTGCAACCGGTCGCAGCACGTGGGGGAAAGCGCCTGCGGCTGCCATGGTCAACCCGAAGCGAGTGAGTCGCCAAGGCACGTGCGTCATTTTCTGCCGCAGCTATTCGAGCTGTTCGTGCCGTTCTGTGTTTTCGGTCCTGAGCTGACCAAATCCCTCGTCGTCGAAGAAAAAGGTCACCCGTTTGCCCGCAACCTTCGTTTCCAGCAGTGCCCTGCGACCCCACAGCCGCCGGACGTAGGCCAGCGTTTTTTCCAGATATGCCCGTTGCAGATCGCGCCCATCGTGTTCGTGGCGCATAAATAGCACGCGGTTGTGGCCGTAGTCGGCATCAATGATCCGGATAATGGGCACTGATGCCATCCCAACATTGTGCAGCAGCGAATCGCGCACATTTTCCCAATGCTCCCTGTCGGATACCTGCGAAATTACAATCTGGTCCTGTTCGCGGTGGTATTCGAATAGATCCATGTCGCGCATCAATTCTTGCGTGAGAAATCTGCG
>JAKBDW010000076.1:0-12331 GCA_021834245.1 Pseudomonadota bacterium | reverse complement strand
CCGCTACGACCGATGCGCGCACACCTTCATGTCAGCCATCGCCATCGCGGCCATCGTCATCTTCTGGATATGATCAATGAGTCCAGAGTGTAGGTCATGGGCTCCGTGAATGGTTGCTTTATCGCGTGTCGCCATACGTTAGGGCGGGTTAATCGTCGGCCATGCGGTGTTTGCCAACTTGACCATGCACCCATAGAGTTGGCATGATGGGCCTGATTTATCTGCGCAATTTGTTAATGGAGCCATAACACTTCCGGAGCGATCCAATCTACATTCAGTTGACTGAACTTGGGTTTGATCTCCACCTCGAGCACCATTATTTCTTGATGGGCGAGACTGAATTTGCGTAACGGGTGAGATGGCGCCGCTTTATCCGCAGTAACGCAATTCATCGGGATGGGATCGGCACGAACAACGCCCTTTCCCGGACCCATGCTTTGACATTGGAGTCGGTTTGCTGCGTACCGTCAGGGGGGGGCGATATGGGCCCTGACAAACTCGACATCGAGTTGGGATGGTCGGCCGCAGCCTAACGTTGGCAGTTGGGCCCGCGCGGGCGGCGTTGGAAGAGTTGTAGGTGGGTAACTCCGAGCCCATGGGGCTGGCACTCGAAGCGGCAGCGTTTGGGGGATCCCAGAACGGACGTGCGCCTTGCTGGCATACCGAAAGTTGGCGCTATCCCGTGCATTGCGTTTCGCGCCGCCACCCGACAAAAGATAACAACGTTTCAAAGGAAGATTTAATGTCAAAGTTGGCCGATCCAACGCGAACGCGGATTCTAGTTACCGGCACCGCGGGCTTCATCGGATTCCACCTCGCAAAGCTCCTCCTCTCGGAAGGGTTTCGCGTGCATGGTTATGACGGCATGACAGATTACTACGATGTCGCCCTGAAGCGGGAGCGGCATGCAATGCTGCGGCAACATGAGAAGTTCACCGCCGACGAGGCCATGCTTGAAGACAGTGACACCTTGAATAAGGCCTTCGACCAATTTGCACCGGACGTCATCGTTCACCTAGCGGCGCAGGCCGGCGTGCGCTATTCGCTCGAAAACCCTCGTGCCTATATCGACGCCAATGTGATCGGAACCTTTAACGTGATGGAGGCCGCCCGCCGTCTGCAGGTGAAGCACCTGATGATGGCCTCGACCTCGTCCGTCTACGGTGCAAACGAAGATATGCCGTTTGAGGAAACCGAGAAGGCCGACACACAGCTCACCATCTACGCCGCAACGAAGAAGGCCGGCGAGTCGATGGCGCATTCTTATGCGCATCTATGGTCGCTGCCGACGACCATGTTTCGGTTCTTCACGGTATATGGGACCTGGGGGCGCCCAGACCTTGCCCTGTACAAGTTTGTAGCTGCTATCCTCGATGAACGACCGATCGATATCTATAATAACGGCGACATGTATCGTGACTTCACCTATGTCGATGACTTAGTGCGCGCGATCCGCCTGCTGATCGACGCGGTGCCGGTGCGCCCCGATAGCGGCGTGGTTCCCTTAGGTGATAGCCTTTCACCCGTCGCCCCCTACCGTATCGTGAACATCGGAAACTCCCACAAAGTGAAGTTGCTCGATTTCGTTGACGCGATCGAGGATTGCCTAGGAAAGAAGGCGGTCCGAAATTATATGCCGATGCAGATGGGGGATGTGCCTGCGACTTGGGCTAACGCCTCATTATTAAGACGTTTAACCAATTACACCCCGAACACGGATTTCCGCGAAGGGATCGCACATTTCGTAGAGTGGTACCGCGGATATTACAATGTTTGAGGAAATGCCAATGCCATTCTCCATTGATAAAGTTAAACTTGCGGTTGTCGGACTTGGGTATGTAGGCCTGCCATTGGCCGTGGAATTTGGTAAACATCGCCCAGTCGTCGGATTTGATATTAAAAGGGCGCGTGTTGCGGCGCTTGAGGCGGGACACGATTCCACGCTCGAGATTGAGACACACGAGTTGAAACAGGCCGTCCACCTGACGTATAGTTCCAATCTCGATGACCTCCGTGCGTGCAACGTTTACATCGTCACCGTGCCTACACCAATTGACGCGCACAATCGCCCTGATTTGACGCCACTAATCAGTGCGTCGCAGGCAATCGGCAAGGTGCTTTCATCAGGCGACGTTGTGATTTATGAGTCCACAGTTTACCCGGGCGCTACAGAAGAGGATTGCGTTCCTGTGCTAGAGCGTGTTTCCGGGCTGCGGTTCAATGTAGATTTCTTTGCGGGCTACAGCCCCGAACGCATAAACCCAGGCGACAAAGAGCACCGACTTACGACTATCACTAAGATAACCTCGGGATCAACGCCCGAAGTCGCGGAGTTTGTCGATGGCCTGTACGCTTCGATTATCACTGCCGGTACATACAAGGCCCCGACAATCCGCGTAGCCGAAGCGGCGAAGGTCATTGAGAACACGCAGCGCGATCTCAACATCGCGTTGGTGAACGAATTGGCGATTATATTCAACCGAATGGGGATCGACACCAACGAGGTCTTGGAGGCCGCTGGCACCAAGTGGAACTTTCTTCCGTTCCGGCCGGGCTTGGTGGGCGGCCACTGCATAGGTGTCGATCCGTATTACCTGACCCATAAGGCTCAGGCCATCGGGTATCACCCCGAAGTGGTTCTGGCCGGGCGCCGCATTAATGACGGCATGGGCAAGCACATCGTGTCGCAAATAATTCGACTGATGATTGGCAAGGAACTGGCAATCAAAGGTGCTCGTGCTCTGGTTCTTGGCCTGACCTTCAAGGAAAACTGCCCCGATTTGCGAAATACACGTGTCATCGACGTTATCGATGAACTGAGGGACTTCGGCGTGATGGTCGACGTGCACGATCCTTGGTGCAATCCGCTCGAAGCCCACGAGGAGTATGGCCTAGAAATATGCAATCCAATTCCGGGTGTCTATGACTGCGTCGTGCTGGCTGTAGCGCACCGGCAATTCATCGAGCTTAGTGCCGTAGATATGCACCGCTACGGTAAACCCGACCACGTCTTTTATGACGTTAAGAGCGCGTTCCCAGCTGAAGATTCGGACGGCCGACTATAAACGCCGCTCAGTTGTGAGGAAGGAGCCGAGACGATGAAAGTCCTAATACTTGGCGGCAACGGAATGTTTGGGAGCATGGTCGCAACCGTGCTCGCAGCACACCGAGACTACAAGGTCGAACAGACAATGCGGTCAGGCGCGCGGATGCACGCGGGCGTAGCTAACGTCCCTACGCATCGCTGTGACGTGCTCGACACGGATGCCATAGTGCGGGTCTTGGTCGAGGTACGGCCAGATTGTGTGGTCAACTGTACCGGGCTAATCAAGCAACGTCCGGAATCCGCCAATGTGCTCGCAATCTTCCCAATAAATGCGTTGTTTCCGCACAGGCTTGCACGGCTCTGCGACGGAATAGGCGCGCGCCTAATCCAGTTTAGTACCGATTGTGTATTTTCCGGTAAGACAGGCAGCTACGCAGACGACTCTCCCGCAGACACGCGTGACAATTATGGCCTATCTAAATGGATAGGCGAGGTGCGGGACCAGAAACATGTGCTGACTCTGCGCACGTCGATCATCGGCCACGAAGCTGGCGGCACCTATCAGCTGGTCGATTGGTTTCTTGCGCAGGAAGGGACAATAAGTGGTTACCGACGAGCCATCTTTTCGGGGTTTCCGACGGTTGAGATAGGTAGGATTCTTGCTGACTACGTCCTACCGAAAAATGACATTCACGGCGTCTACAACATATCGGCCGAACCGGTCTCGAAATACGACCTGCTTCGGCTAGTGCGCGACGTATACGACAAGAAAATCACGATCATCCCTGACGACACCGTCGCTATTGATCGCTCACTCGACTCGAGTTCGCTACGTTCACTGCTGGGATACATTCCGCCTCGCTGGCCCGATCTGATTGCACAGATGCGGCGCACTCGTCCTAGTTTCACGCGAGCAAATTGATTGAGGAACCATGTTCAAGGATAAAATACTTCTGATCACAGGTGGTACGGGGTCTTTCGGGAATGCCGTACTGCGGCGGTTCATCCATAGTGATATTGCCGAGATTCGCATATTCAGTAGAGATGAGAAAAAGCAGGAGGACATGCGCCTCCACTGGCGCAACGACAAGCTCAAGTTCTACATCGGGGACGTGAGGGACATGGCAAGTGTCGACAACGCAATGAACGGGGTCGATTACGTCTATCACGCTGCGGCGCTGAAACAGGTACCTTCGTGTGAATTCTACCCGATGGAGGCGCTGCGCACCAACGTCATGGGAACCGAAAACGTCATTCTGGCGTCGATCCGGCAGGGCGTGAGGCGCGTCGTGCTTCTAAGTACCGACAAGGCAGTCTACCCAATCAACGCGATGGGAATTTCGAAGGCGATGGCCGAGAAGGTGCTAGTCGGAAAGTCAAGGATGCTGAAACAGAGCGACACGGTGCTGTGTGCCACGCGATATGGTAATGTCATGGCTTCGCGTGGATCAGTAATTCCGCTATTCGTCGATCAGATCCAGAGGGGCGAGCCATTGACCGTCACCGATCCGGCGATGACCCGTTTCCTTATGTCGCTTGACGAGTCGGTCGACCTAGTGTTGCACGCCTTCGAGCATGCACGGCAGGGCGACATCTTCGTGCAGAGGGCCCCGGCATCGACCGTGGGCGACCTGGCTGAGGCGATCAGACGCATTTTTCGAAGCGAGCAGCCAGTACGTATCATTGGCACCCGCCACGGCGAGAAGCTTTACGAAACCCTGATCTCGCGGGAGGAAATGGCGCGGGTCGATGATCTGGGCCGGTACTATCGTATTCCAGCAGACGCCCGGGATCTGAATTACAACAAGTATTTCTCGGACGGCGAGCAAAGCATAGCCGTTCATGAAGACTATACCTCGCATAACACGGAGAGGCTCGGGGTTGAAGCAACGATGAATCTTCTACTCCAGCTTGACTACATACAGGACATGCAAAATGCTTAAGGTGATGACCATCGTCGGCACGCGACCCGAAGTGATCAAGATGAGCCGCGTGATCGCCGAGTTCGACCTGCAGTTCGATCACGTGCTGGTGCACTCTGGCCAGAACTATGACTACGAATTGAACCAGATCTTCTTTGACGATCTTGGCGTACGCAAACCTGATCATTTCCTCAACGTCGCGGGCGAAAGCCCGGCCAAGACGATAGCTAATGTCATCTCGGCCGCAGACGACGTGATCGCCACGGAAATGCCAGACGCCGTGATGTTGTACGGCGACACCAACACCTGCATGGCGGTCATCGCTGCCAAGCGTCGCCGGGTGCCGGTTTTCCACATGGAGGCGGGCAACCGCTGCTTTGACCAGCGTGTTCCGGAGGAACTGAACCGCAAGGTCCTGGACCATCTGAGCGACATCAACTTGGTGCTGACCGAACATGCACGCCGGTATCTGCTCGATGAGGGAATCCGCCCCGAAACGATCATGAAAACTGGCTCCCACATGCAGGAGGTGATCGAACACTATCAACACAGGATTACGGAATCGACGATCCTCGAAAAGCTGGGTTTGGAAGACGGCAAGTTCTTCATAGTATCGACGCACCGTGAGGAAAACATCGACGATCCTGTCAACCTCGACAACCTGATAGAGAGCCTTCGTCGTTTGGGCGAGGAATACCAGTATCCGATCGTCGTTTCCACCCATCCGCGTACGCGCAAACGCCTTGATGCGCTGGGGATCGACGTCCCGCACGTCCGGTTCCTGCCGCCCTTCGGGTTCTTTGATTACCTGAAGCTGCAGACCGCTGCGACTTGTGTTATCTCGGACAGCGGGACGATTGCTGAGGAAGCCTCATTGTTGAATCTGCCCGCTGTCACCATTCGCAACGCTCACGAGCGCCCAGAGGGCATGGACGAGGGCACCGTAGTTATGTGCGGTCTGCGAGCAGAACGCGTTCTGGAATCTATTAAGCTTGTTGTCTCACAACACAACCGCGAGGTCCGGACGATTCCGCCGGTTGCCGACTACGAGGGTGGTCCGGTGTCCAAACAACTGGCGAGGATCGTGCAGAGCTATGTCGATTATGTCAAGCGAACGGTTTGGCACGAGACACCGAAAGTTTGAGGGCGCCGCGCGTGAAGCAAGAGCGCTGTCTGTGAGCAGAAGCGCACTTCTCCGTCAGGTCGGCCTTGTGGTCATTCTGACCGCGCTGGCAAAGGTGGCGGCCTTTGCAAAGGATGTATTGCTCTCGCTAAAGTTTGGCGCGGGTCCCATGACTGATGCCTATTTTATTGCGAACACAATTCCGGGCTTCGTGTTCGGCGGCGTATTCGCAACGATAGGCATGGTGTTCTTGCCTGCATTCAAGCGCGCCCTGTTCGAAGACGACTTTGCTGCGTCGACGACGTACCGCACAGCAGTGGTGGTTTATACGGCATTGAGCGCCGTTCTGGGGGCGCTGACATTCCTCGGAGCGGGCATTATCGTTTCGATGCTGGCACCGAGCCTGCCCAACCAAACACGTGACCTAGCCGTCCTCATGACGCGGATCATGGCATTCAGTTTTGTGTTTTCTGGCTGGGTGGGATTGCAGAATGCCGTTCTGCAATCCCACAAGTTGCTCATATGGCCGCAGGTCGTCCAACTCCTTAGCCACATGTTCGTAATCGGCGGGCTTGTACTGGCGACAATGACCAACGGGTCAATCATGTTGCTGGTCTATGCCGCGGTCATTGGATGGATGGTGGTCGCACCTCTGATTTCCTTGCGTGCTGCGGAGTTCTGGCCAAAGGCAAGCGGGATGTGGTTCGATCGGCGCACGGCATGGTCGATGGCCGCGCTGTCGTTCCCTGTATTCCTCAGCCTCTCTCTGGACCAGGCAAGCATCCTGATCGGCACCTACCTAGGGTCGTCGTTTCCCGTAGGCGCCGTTTCACACCTAAACTACGCGTCACGGCTGGTAGTGTTGCTATCCTCGGTTTTTTCGCTGGTCATTGCTTATGTGCTATTTCCCTATCTGACCGAAAGCATCATCGCGAAAAGGGTGGTGCAAGCGCGCCGGTACATCGCGCTTGCGTTAATCGCTGTCCTGTTGTTCTCTGCACCGATGATGGTCGTCGGCCTATCCATGAGCGAGGCGCTGATTTCATTCGTATTTCAGCGTGGGGCTTTTCGGCCAGAAGACGCTGCGGCCTCCGGCCTGGTCTTGGCTTATTTGGCGCCAGTGATCATCCTGGCCGGGATACGCGAGGTGTTGAACCGTCTGTTTCTAGCGTGGCAACAGACAGGTGTGCTGCTGCTTTTCGGAGTGCTCGCCATGGTGGTCAATATGGTTGCCAGCGTGTACTTTAGCGACCGCATGGGACTTGAGGGCATAGCCTTGGGATCCACTTGCGGCGCTCTGGTATATGTCGTCGCTCAGGTTTCCATGATACTTTTGCGGCATGGCGCTTTGTTTCACCGTGACCTGCCGCTGTGGCTGGGCCTTATTACTGTAGCTTCCCTGACCGCAGCACTCGCGGGGGGGTGGGTACAAGGGCGAGTTATTTTTGCCAATGCGCGGCTGGACTTTCTCCTCGATGTGATAACCGTATTCGCAACGTTTGGAGTCATAATCGCCATGGCTATATTGGCATCCGCGCGAATTCGCGGCATCTACAAGACAGAACCAGAGGCATGAAGCGAAATATTGTTGTTTATGTCGGTGCGTTTGAGCTGCCTGACCGGAATGCTGCGGCGCAGCGCGTGAGGGCAAATGCAGCTGTTCTTACCGCCCTAGGATACGACGTTGTGTTCATTGGTCGGAACTCATCCCCCGGAATCCCGGCCAACCATTTTCAAAGAGCAAGATATCCAGGGATCGAATTCGACTGCTGGGAGATGGGGCACCCCGCAAACCAGCGCGAATGGCTGTGCTACATTACTAGCGTAAGAGCCCTCGATCATGTGATTGCAACCCAATATGAGGGGCGTGTGCACAGCATCGTCTGCTACAACTTCCCTGCAATTGCGCAACTTCGGGTAAAGGCATTGGCGCGGCGCTGCGGTGCACGGGCAATGGCCGACGTGACCGAGTGGTACCAGTATCTAAGGCTGACCGCACCCTCTGCTGCGATCAAGAACCTCGACACATGGTTCCGCATGTGTGTGGTTAATCAGCGCATGGACGCGCTGATCACGACCAGCCGATATCTGACCAGATATTATTCGAAATGGTTCAATAATCTTGTCGAGTTGCCAACACTTATTGAGCACGACCCTGACGATCTTTCCGGGATCAGGGCGACTCCGGACGGGCAATTGAAACGGCTGTTCTATGGTGGGTCGGTGATCAACAGTCGCGCATTGGCACAGGAGACGGGCGGCCTTAAAGATCGGATCGACTGGGTTATAGAGTTGCTCGACGCGGTAAAGCAGGCAGGCGACGACTTCCGCTTTGACGTCTATGGTGTCGATCGCAAGGCCTACCTCGACTACCTGCCGCAGCATGCGCCGCTGTTGGAGCGGTTGGGCGAAAGCATCGTGTTCCACGGTCGACAGCCGCGCCAGACGTTACTCAACGCCCAGCGTGAAGCAGATTTCTCGATCTTCATGCGTGCAGAGATGCGCACCACCCTCGCGGGATTTCCGACCAAGTTCTCGGAATCCGTTAGCTTTGGCACGCCAGTGCTGACCAACCCGTTGGAAAACATCGTCCCCTACATGCGTGAAGGCGAGAACTGCGAGAGCATCGACTATGCCGATTTTGACGGCGCGGTCGCTCGCATCCGTGCCTGCCTCGCACTTCCATGCGAGGAGGTGACGTCAAGGAAACAGGCATGCCGTAAATCTGCGCAATTTCATCCTCTCAGCTTCGTTTCGGCGGCAAAGGTGCTCTTCGTTGACCAGAAGGATGAGGTTAAATGAGTCCGCGCCTGAGGCGTCTCCTTACCTTCCCGTTCCGCGTGATTGAAGCGCGGGTCTGGCCCGTACGCTACGCAAGGCGGATTGGCGTCAAGATTAACGGCAGGGTAATGATTTATGGGTCAAGCTATGAGATGTTCAGCACCGAGCCCTATCTTGTCTCGGTCGATGACAACGTATTCATTAGTGTCGGCGCAAAATTCGTCCCACACGATGGCGGTGTTCTTCCGTTCAGACGAGAGACGCCGGACCTCGATTTAGCCGCGCCAATTCACATCGGTGCGAACACCTTTATCGGCATGGGGGCATTGGTTCTTAAAGGCGTGACCATCGGTCCCAACTCGGTCATCGGCGCGAATGCTGTCGTGACGAAGTCCTTCCCTGAGGGCGGAATCATTGCAGGCAACCCTGCGCGCCTGATCAAGACAACTGCGGAATTCCTAAAATCGGCCAAAGAGAAATCTCTCAAGGTCGGGAACTTGCCCGAGATGGAAAAGCACCGCGCATACAAGGATATTTTCGGAGTTGAATAGTCGTCTGCGCATGGGGCCGATGTTTGCCATCGTTGGCTACCTATTTTTTGGTGTCTGCATTGCGACCTTTGGTCCGTTGGAGTATAAAGGATATGAGGCGGTAAGTGTATTTGCGTTTATGCTTTTTGTTGCGATTTTCTTCATCGTCGGCTTTACGCTTGGGTCGCGTACCAAGGCGCCGGCTCACGCAATATGGAAGAAAAAACAGAACCCTGCTGTACTAGCATTCGTTTTCCGTGTTAGCCTCTTCACCTCCAGCCTACTGATGACATATGAACTACTTTCAGCAGCCCTTTCAGGGGGGCTGCATTTCAGCCTCGCCAGTTCCGCCTATGCTTACATCAACAGTTACACAGACTATGTGCGGAACTCCGGCAATTATAGTTTGAATTTCATAATTACCTCATTAGGTGCGTTTCCGCTGTTCATTGCACAGGTACTTGGTATTTTTTACTATAGGACCCTTGATCGCCCTTCGCGCATTGCTCTGATCTATCTCTTCGTCGTCACTGTGCTGGTCGATACGTTGGGAGGGGGCAAGCAAAAACAGTTTGGCGACATCATCATCTACGTCGTGTCGGTGGTTCTGGCGAAACGGGCCGCAACCGGCAGCCTAAGTCTTGCGAAGTTAGTAAAAGTTGGGTTCTTCGTCTTGGCGGGGATGTATGTGATGCTTGCTCTTCTTGCTTTCCGCTACCAAGCCATCGGCGTCAACCTTTCTGATTTGAATAATCACCTTCATCCGCTGATCCATTATAACAAAGGATACTGGATGGAGAATGTATTGGGTGGCGCACTCGCGTTTCCGCTAGTAATGTTCAGTGGCTATCTCGGTCAGGGTTACTTCGGATTGTCACTTTCGTTAGAGCAACCTTTCATTTGGACGCACTTCGCGGGTTCATCTTATTCAGTGTCGGTTATCGTAAACCGGTTATTTGGTGCCGAATTTTGGGTCAAAGAAAGTTATCCCTATCGTGTCGGTTCCGCGACGGGCTGGGACGAAAGTAAGTGGCACACCGTATTCTCGTGGCTCGCCTCGGATCTAACATTTCCTGGCGTAGTAGTTTTCATGGGTGTAGTTGGCTTCATTTATGGTCGAGCTTGGCGCGAGATTTTACTTTTTCAGAATCCGTTTTCCGTAATGATCTTTGCGATGATGAACATAGGCTGGGCTTATGCACCGGCAAATAATCAGTTGATGCATTCGCCCGGTGCGCTAACAACAACGCTTGGCACGCTACTCATATATTTCCTTTTTCACGCAAATTTCAATGCGGCACCGACAAATCTTAAGGCGCTCAACTTCCGGCCCAGACGATGAAACGAATACTCATCGTCGGTTCCTACAGTCCTTCATTGATCAATTTTCGGGGACCGTTGATCCTGGCATTGCGCGCCCGTGGATACAGCGTGCAGGTTTGCGCTCCTGCTATACGGCAGGACGCATCGAGCCGACGTTGGCTCGAGACGGAGGGGATCACCTGGCACGACGCACCTCTCAGCCGCACGGGGCTCAATCCCTTCAAGGATTTGCGCGCGCTGTTAGCGCTGATCCGGCTGATGCGCGAGAACCGCCCGGATGTTTTCATTGGTTATACAATCAAGCCGGTTATTTGGGGGCTACTAGCGTCTCGCATCGCACGGGTTCCAAAGCGTGTGGCCCTGATCACCGGACTGGGATACGCTTTTACTGGTTCAGCAAGTGGGAAACGCGCACTTGTCCAAAGTATTGCCCGGAGATTATACAGGCTTGCTTTGCGCGGCGCCCAGGTGATCTTCTTCCAAAACCCCGATGACCGTGCCGATTTCGCGCGACTAGGCCTGCTTCCAGAGGGGGCAACTGTCATGATCGTGAACGGTTCCGGGGTTAACCTGCAGTGGTTTGCGATGGCCGATCTGCCGCGAGGCCCCACGAAATTCCTTCTGATCGCGCGACTGCTCGGAGATAAGGGCATTCGTGAATTTACTGGAGCCGCAGCCATTCTGGGCCGGAAATGGCCGGGTACGGAATTCCATCTCGTCGGCGGCCTGGACCCAAATCCGAATGGCATTCTCCGATCCGAAATCGATGAGTGGGTGCGGGCCGGCATTATAGTCTGGCATGGTGCGGTTGATGATGTTCGTCCGGCGCTTGCCGCGTGTCACGTATATGTTCTGCCGAGTTATCGGGAGGGAACGCCCCGGACGGTACTTGAGGCGATGGCGATGGGGCGAGCGGTCGTAACGACCGACGCGCCGGGGTGCCGTGAGACGGTCGAGCCGAATGTGAACGGATTCATTGTCCCGCCACGGGATGTCGCTGCTTTGGTAGAGGCGATGGAGCAATTTCTCTTGCAGCCGAACCTTGTGCCCGAGATGGGCGCGCAATCCCGCCGGATCGCTGAAGAGAAATACGACGTCCACAAGGTGAATGCCGCCATGCTCCATACTATGCAACTTTAGTGGTTTTGATGATGGTGCCGCACTCTGGTGGGATCGACATGCCAAGCAGGCTCTGCAACGTACCACAAAAATAGGCAGTCTTGGCGGAGATTGCCGTAGCCCTACTATTTATGGCGAAGAGAGTGCTGTAAGTGCAGGGAATTGACGGCGCCGATTCTTCCCCAGAACTTAGGTTGCCCTGATGGTGAGGGGGGCGTCGGCGAGTTACTGAAAGGGTCAAAGGGTCTGATTGCTAACATCAATCCGGACCGGAAATCGCACCGATGACCACTGACATGATGCACCCGCGCGCCTTCGTGAAGAGGTCCGTAGTCTCCGATACGCTGCGCAAAATGATCTTTTGGGCGTTAAATATATGATGGAGCTGTAGGGTCTGGACCCATTAAATCGCTTGCGGGCCTTGGAGCCCACTGATTCACTGGTGGCACCAAGGGGGGCCGCCATGACCGATATGTTCCTGTTGTCC